>NZ_JRLB01000033.1 GCF_000764495.1 Nitrincola sp. A-D6 | reverse complement strand
GCATCAAACCTATGGCTGCCAAGGTCAAGGGATCCTGACCGGTCAGCGCAGAAAAAGTATCTGGTAAAATATTTTTCTGCTGCAGTGGCAGCTCTTCTCCCTGACTGTTAATACTGTATGCCAGGGTGTACTTCCAAGGCCAGACCATATTCAGAGAGCCCAGCATAAAGCCGCCTAGTAACGACAGAGTCAGCACTCGGTGATGAGCAAAAGCCCAACTCAGAAAATGTGAAAAGCTCAGCAGACCCGTCACGCACCCCAGTACAAATATGCCAATAAAATCCAGTTGAAACCCTTTAAGAGCCATCAGCACCGGGGCGTACATTCCCAGTAACAATAGAATAAAGCTACCGGAAATACCGGGTAAAATCATCGCACAAATAGCGATCATACCGGATAGAAAGATCATCAAATAGCCAGGATCAGCCACAACGGGTGTCATGGATGTAATCTGCAAAGCTACAACGGCACCGAGTAAAAACACCGCCATCACATTCAGGCTCAAACGCCCTGTGTGGCGCATAACACTCCAGGTAGACGCTAAGATCAATCCAAAAAAGAACGACCAAAGTAGTACAGGATGCTGATCCAGCAAATAAAGCACTACTCGCGACAAGGTCACCAGACTGATCACAATACCGCTGATCAACGTCAACAGAAAAGTCCCGTTAATGTGCGTCCAAAATGCCTTCAGACCCAGAGTAAACAGGATTTTCAAAGCCTCCGGACTACACTGGCGAATACTGTGAATGAGTTCTTCGTATATACCGGTTATAAAAGCAACCGTACCACCAGAAACTCCAGGAACAGCATCAGCCGCTCCCATCAGCATGCCTTTACCGGCTAAAACCACATAATCTTTCTTGCTTCGCTGCATTAATATCTCAATCCTTATCAGCGCACCAGCCCACTGAGCAGAGGCACAAACTTGACCCCTTCGAGCACTTCCGTCGTGTAGTTATCATCGTCATGACGTATAACCAGTTTCAATTGCTGCAGATCACCACCCACTGGAATAACCAGGCGACCACCCGGTGCCAACTGCTCAAGCAACTCCGCTGGCACCTCAGCCGGTGCGGCGGTCACCAGAATACCATCAAAAGGCCCGTTCTCCGGCCACCCCATACCACCATCGCTATGGCGCAACATGACATTGTAAAGTTTCAGTCGCTGCAAACGACTGCGGGCTTTTTCCTGCAGGGGACGAATGCGCTCGACACTATATAGCTGTTCGACCAACTGCGCCAGAATAGCCGTCTGGTATCCCGACCCGGTTCCAACCTCTAACACTGACTGCAGTGGCCCTCCAGCCAACAAAGCCTCGGTCATTCTTGCCACAGTATAAGGCTGCGAAATAGTCTGATTAAAACCGATAGGTAAAGAGGTGTCCTCATAAGCTCTATGTGACAAAGCTTCGTCAAGAAACAGGTGGCGCGGTGTTGCCAGAATGGTATCCAGAACACGCATATTGGCAATACCCTTTTCACGCAAGCGAGCTATCAGGCGCTCTCGGGTGCGCCGCGACGTCATACCAATACCCTGAAGATCCAGATCCATCACAGCGCCTCAAGCCAGCTGGCCAGATTATCCATACCAGAGTAATGGGTCATATCGATCTGCAGAGGCGTCACAGATACACAATTCTGCTCCAGTGCAAAAAAATCCGTACCAGGCTCGCGGTCAGCTACGTCACCAGCACCAGCAATCCAATAGCGCACTTTGCCGCGCGGGTCCTCTGTCGCTACCGGTAGATTAGCGGCCAGGCGATGCCCCAGACGGGTGACATGAATCCCCTGAATCTGCTCCATTGGCAAGTCCGGTACATTGATATTAAGCACCGTACGCGGGGCAATCACTAAAGAATCCAGCTTAGCTACAATGCTGCGAACGATTTCAGCCGCTGTGGAGAAGTGTTTAGGGTGAAAACTGTCCATGGATACAGCGATAGGCGGCAGACGACTGGTACGCCCTTCCATTGCTGCAGCCACCGTGCCTGAATAGAGAACATCATCACCCAGGTTAGCGCCCACATTAATTCCAGAAACCACGATATCCGGAACAAATCCATCCATAAACAACCCGGAGCGACCTAAATGCACGCAGTCAGTCGGCGTTCCATTAATACTGAAATATCCGCTGGTGTGGTGGTAGGTTTCCAGGGGACGATCCAATGTCAGCGAATTACTGGCACCGCTACGATTTCGATCTGGTGCTACCACGCAAACCGCCTCAGCATCCTTACGTAGCGCTTCTGCAAGAATGGCCAGCCCAGGTGCGTATACCCCATCATCATTGGAGACTAAAATCTTCATTTTTTCTCTCTGAATACCGTTACACAGTATTTTTAATTAGCACTTTGATACGGCTCATGTACGTCAGTTGAGCCGCCTAATACCGCTTTTTCATTATCTAGCTGGCATAGTTCACGCAATAAGCTGGTGGCAAAAGCACCAGCAGGCAAGCCAAAACTGACCTGCCAGGTCGTTTCTGATTCCTGCTGCAGCCGGGGTGCCTGTAACAGCACCCTGACGGCACGACGCTCCTGATTCAGACCCAGCGCTTCCAAACCAAGACACCAGTCTTGCCAGGGAGACAGTACCGACTGTTCAAACTCAGCCATGGTCTCGCGAGTCATCAAGCCACCTTGCCCCAGAGAGGCGCGGTCAGGTGCAGCTCACCCTGCTGCAGGCGCAACTGGCAGTCGGCATCCACTTCATTGCAGACAAAACAGCTCTGACTGGCATTAAGCATCAATACATCACCAGGGGCAACTGTGTTCCATATACCCTGTTGAATACGTGCCGACACTACCTGGTTATATAAAGCTGAACGCAAGGCCGAAATATAAAGACCGCGCTTCTGGCGATTGTGCTCCCGTAACTGCCCTGCAATCAGTAATTCGCCTTTACTGATATTGCCATAATTATGTCCAAATCGCTGCTCGCCAAAATAATTAGGCACACCTGAGATTTTCAACTGATTAAAGCGCTGCTGTAACTCATCCGGGTGGCTAACTTCACGCAGGCGCAGACTGAAACGATTACCTTTAAGCACACCCGTTTTCAGTTTGCGACCATGACGGGCCTGCCTGAGCACCTGAATCGAATCAGTCTCGAAAGCAGACCAATCCAACTGTGTCCCCAAAGGCTGGCGTACACTGAACCACTGATCAGTGACGGCATGGCGGTCTTTTTTACCGGCATAACCAATATCACGCGGATGACTTTGGGTAAAACGGGCCAGTTGCTGGGCAACCCAGTCGGTATTTTCGCCAGTCTTGCGAATCAACAGAAACTGATGCTCTCCAGCCCCATCCGGCTCAAAGCCGAGTTCCTCTTCAACACAAAAGTCTTCGGCAAATCGCCTGATAACCGCTGAGCCTGTCGGCGCCCCGAGTAAATAAGACTCTGACCGAGTCAGTAACAGATCTAACAGACTCAAGGCTGTAGCCTCCGACGTGTATCTGGCTCGATCAAGCGATAGAAAGTTTCACCCTCCTGAATCAGCCCCATTTCACTGCGCGCCCGTTCTTCAATGGCTTTCAATCCTTGTTTCAGGTCAGCTACCTCAGCTTCGAGTCGCTGATTACGCTCAGCCAACAGCTGATTTTCACGTCGCTGTTCCAGAATCGCCTGCTCCAGCTGCCAAACCTGACGCAGATTAGGATCTCCGAGCCAGAGCCGGTACTGCAGACCAGCCAACAGCAACAATAAAATAATAATTAACAGACGAAACACAAGGTTACCTGCCCTAAACAGAGGGATACACCCCCTTCAGACAGCCTGATAGCAAGTATCAGGCTTGACCTTTGATTTCAGACAAGCCGTTATACACTGCCTTATCACCCAGCTCAGCCTCAATACGCAGCAAACGGTTGTACTTGGCTACACGATCAGAGCGGCACAGAGAACCGGTCTTGATCTGTCCAGCCGCTGTTCCAACAGCCAAATCTGCAATCGTGGTATCTTCCGTTTCACCAGAGCGGTGAGATATAACCACTGTGTAACCGGCTTCTTTGGCCATACGAATCGCATCCAGGGTTTCGGTCAGTGAACCTATCTGGTTAAACTTGATCAGGATGGAGTTGGCGATACCTTTTTCGATACCTTCCTGCAGAATTTCTGTATTGGTTACAAACAGATCATCACCGACCAATTGAACCTTATCACCAATCTTGCGTGTCAGGTCAGCCCAGCCAGCCCAGTCAGACTCATCCATACCATCTTCGATAGAGACTATTGGGTATTTTTCTGACAGCATTTTCAGATAATCAGCAAAACCGGCCGCATCAAATACCTGACCTTCACCGGCCAGATCATACTGACCGGCTTTGTAAAATTCAGAGGCCGCACAATCCAGTGCCAGGGTCACATCTTTACCTAGTTCGTAACCGGCTTTCTCTACCGCTTCACGGATCACCACCAGGGCTTCTTCATTTGAGCCCAGATTAGGCGCGAAGCCACCTTCATCACCCACAGCTGTGTTCATACCGCGAGCTTTCAGAACTGCCTTAAGCGCATGGAAAATCTCGACACCACATCGCAGCCCTTCGCTGAAGCTGGTAAAGTTAACCGGCTGCACCATAAATTCCTGAATATCCACGTTGTTATCGGCATGTTCACCGCCGTTGAGGATATTCATCATCGGCAAGGGCATAGAGTACTGACCCGGCGTACCATTAATCTCGGCAATATGGGCATAGAGTGGCATGCCTTTGGCTGTTGCCGCCGCTTTAGCCGCGGCCAGGGACACCGCCAGAATCGCATTGGCACCCAATACAGACTTATTATCGGTACCATCAAGTGCCAGCATTTTACCATCCAGTGCACGCTGATCGGTGACATCCATACCCAACAGCGCTTGACGGATAGTAGTATTTACAGCAGCAACTGCTTTCAAAACGCCTTTGCCCAGGTAACGTGATTTATCGCCATCACGCAATTCCAAGGCCTCACGGGAACCGGTAGAGGCACCTGAAGGAGCACATGCACTGCCGACAATACCGGATTCCAGGATCACATCGGCCTCAACCGTAGGGTTACCACGCGAATCCAGAACCTCACGCGCTTTGATATCAGCAATCTTTGCCATAACTTTAACTCTCCACTTAAAAGGGTAACAAAACCTTAATTCTGCGCTGAATAATCCAGTGCGGCTTGAATAAACCCGGTAAACAACCCGTGGCCGTAACGAGGGGTAGACGTAAACTCAGGATGGAACTGGCAGGCTATAAACCAGGGATGATCCGGCACTTCAACCACTTCGACCAGCTCACCATCGGCTGAACGTCCGGCAATGCGCAGACCAGCTTTTTCCAAAAGTGGCACATAGTGGTTATTCACTTCATAACGATGACGGTGCCGTTCTCTGATTTCCGTAGTGCCATAGACTTGTGCTGAACGAGAGCCTTCAGTCAGATGACAAACCTGAGCGCCCAGGCGCATAGTGCCACCCAGATCGGTATCGTCACTGCGTTGCTCTACATTGCCATCCAGATCAACCCATTCAGTAATCAAGCCGATCACTGGGTGTGCTGACTGTTTATCAAACTCAGTCGAGTTGGCCTGCGCCAGTCCGGCAACATTTCGTGCATATTCAATAACAGCAACCTGCATCCCCAGACAAATACCCAGGTAAGGCACTTTGTTTTCACGCGCATAGCGTGCCGCCATGATTTTACCTTCAACACCACGCTCACCGAACCCACCAGGCACCAGTATAGCGGAAACATCCTTCAGGATTTCGGTACCCTCACGCTCGACTTTTTCTGAATCAATATAGTCGATACGGACTTTCTTACGTAACGCAATACCGGCATGAATTACTGCTTCGATCAGCGATTTATACGCATCCAGTAGCTCCATATATTTACCCACCATGGCAATGCGTACTTCACCATCCGGATTCAGGAAGCGATCAGAAACCCTATCCCACTCATGCAGATCGGCGGGTGGGCAGTCGATACGAAACCGGTCAATAACGATCTCATCCAACGCCTGCTCAAACAGCATACGTGGAATTGAATAGATTGACTGCGCATCCGGCAAGGAGATCACCGCACGTTCTTCGACATTGGTAAACATCGCCAGCTTACGCCGTGCAGAAGACGGTATAGGTTGCTCAGAGCGACACACGAGTATATCCGGCTGGATACCTATGGAGCGCAGCTCTTTTACCGAATGTTGAGAGGGTTTGGTTTTGGTTTCACCCGCTGTAGCGATATAAGGTACCAACGTCAGATGCATGAACAGGGCGTTATTGGCACCCACTTCAATACGCAATTGGCGGACGGCCTCAAGGAACGGCAGAGATTCAATATCCCCGACAGTCCCGCCTATCTCTACCAAAGCCACTTCAGCACCGCTGGCGCCCTCAATGACACGTCGCTTGATCTCATCGGTAATATGCGGAATCACCTGCACAGTACCACCAAGATAATCACCGCGACGCTCTTTGCGCAGCACGTGTTGGTATACACGGCCGGTGGTAAAGTTATTCCGCTTTTTCATAGTCGTGCGGATAAAACGCTCATAGTGCCCCAGATCTAGATCTGTTTCGGCACCATCATCGGTAACAAAAACCTCTCCATGCTGAAAAGGACTCATGGTACCTGGATCCACATTGATGTATGGATCAAGTTTGAGCATAGTGACCTTAAGGCCTCGGGCCTCAAGAATGGCTGCCAGTGAAGCTGAGGCAATACCTTTGCCCAGTGAGGACACTACACCGCCTGTGACGAATATATAGCGCGTCATGCGAAACCTGTAAAAGTCGTGATTTTAGGAGGGGTCAAGATGGTATTGCATACTAACAAAAAAATGGCTCGCCAGACAATCCAAAAGGTTGCCAGAGACAAGATAGATTCGATTTACCTACCCATCGCTGCGCTACGCAAATGCCCGGCACTATTAAAATACCCTCATTATCACACAGCAGCGGCCAGCTTTCTCTAAGCCAGGGAGGAACTCCAACCTCTTGAAATATTTGAGATAAAGTAACACTTACACCCCGACCAGCAGGGCGAAAACGCTCACCACCCTGACGGTATTTTAGCTGCAGGCTACAGTGATCGGCTATATCGCTCCCTTCAACCCGTAACACCCCCCCCGCTAGCGTTATGTGAGTACCTGGCGCCAATGCCAGCGCTTCAGGTGCTAAGGTCTTGGGTATCACAGAGGGCCGCCACAGAAACAAACGCTTCCTATAGGTACGCAATTGCAGATCTGCTTGCAACTGCAACAAGCGCTCCGGATTCCCCTGACCCTGTAGAAACTGGTAGCGCAGTTGCCGCAATGACTCTGCACCCAGCACCTGCTGATGATGATAATGCAACCAGTAGCGTAGCAAATTGTTCTGCCGCGCCTCGGATAAGCTCAACAAAGCAGGCACTTGCAGCACCTCTGGCATTTCCAGACAAACCGCTGCATCCTGCTCTGCCAACACCTGAAGTAATTCCCGAGCTTCGGTCATATACCCAGCCGTCTCTACCAACCGTGACACCGCTTTCGGCCAACGCTGCGTAATACTGGGCATTATCTGATGACGCAGGAAGTTACGTGCATAGTGCTGAGCGTTGTTGGAAGGATCTTCAATCCAATGCAGTTCACGCTGGCGAGCCCAGCTTTCCAGATCGTTTCGCGTCAGTGACAGAAAAGGACGCACCAACCTACCCTGACCCAACGATCGCTCCGCCGGCATAGCTGATAAACCGGCCACTCCAGCTCCGCGAATCAAGCGATACAACAAGGTTTCAGCCTGATCATTGGCATGATGTGCCATCAACACGGCATCACCTGGCTGCATCAGCTGAGTAAAGGCCTGGTAACGTGCATCACGGGCAGCCGCTTCCGAGCTACTTTGCGGTGCTACCCGACACAGGTGAAAATCTACTCCCAGTTGTGTCGCATAATCACGGCAACTCTCTGCCCAGGCTTCAGCGGCAGACTGTAAGCGTGATGCACATGCACAGCCAGCAAGCCAGTAGAGGGTAAGGCTTCGGCAGCAGCTGTCAGCAGAACCTGGGAATCCAGGCCGCCACTGTAAGCAATCAACCAACGTTTAACCTGTGGGAAGTAACCGGGTAAGCGAGCCAACAGATCAACTGGATCATTCATACCCGGTACGAAACACGACTCAGAACGAGCCGGCTCCATAAGACATAAGGCGTTTATAACGGCGTTCAACCAGCGTGTCGACGTCTAACTGCCCGAGTCGCTCTAGTGACGCCTGCAGCTGCACCTTCAGACTGGCAGCCATATCAGTCGGATTACGGTGAGCACCACCTAAGGGTTCAGGGATAACCCGATCCACCAGGCCCAGCTCATGTAAACGTTGCGAGTGAATACCCATAGCTTTGGCTGCATCAGGAGCACGCTCAGCACTTTTCCACAAAATAGAGGCACAACCTTCCGGTGAAATGACCGAATAGGTACCATACTGCAGCATCAGCAGCTCATCACAAACGCCAATTGCCAGCGCACCGCCTGATCCACCCTCACCGATCACAGTAGAGATAATCGGCGTTTTCAACTGTGACATTTTTGCCAGATTAAAGGCGATAGCTTCAGACTGGCCGCGCTCTTCCGCATCAATGCCAGGGTAAGCACCAGGTGTATCAATAAAGGTCAGTACCGGTAACCTGAAACGCTCAGCCATTTCCATAATCCGCAACGCCTTGCGATAACCTTCAGGGCGAGGCATACCAAAATTGCGGCGTACTTTTTCTTTTACTTCACGGCCCTTTTGATGACCAATAACCACTACAGGCACCCCATCCAGGCGTGCAATACCCCCGACAATGGCCGGATCATCAGCAAAATGACGATCACCGTGAATCTCATCAAAATCATCAAATGCCATAGCCAGGTAGTCCAGCGTATAGGGGCGCTGGGGGTGACGAGACAGTTGAGATATTTGCCAGGCGGTCAAATCACTGAAAATTGAGCGTGTCTGACGATTGCTTTTTTCCTGCAGATTATTGATCTCTTCGGACAGATTCAGATCTGCATTACCAGCACCGACATGGCGTAACTCATTGATTTTGGCCTCCAGCTCTGCAATTGGCTGTTCAAAATCGAGATAGTTTGGATTCATGCGCTTCCAGTTCTGCGTTAGTCAAAAATTAAAATTCATTTATACTGAGATTCTACCTGCTGCGCGGGCCGATCACCAGTCTGATAGCGGCTGAACCACTCAGTTATCAGGCCAGACCAGACGTACCGCTGGATTACCGAAGATCTCTTTCAAGGCGATAATCTGATCATCAGAAGGCTCCGGATGCCACGCATCACCCAGCAGCAAGTCCCCTTCGGCATCAGTACTACGAAAACGCACAGCCAGTGGCAACTTGTCCGCAGCCTGACGTGTACTGGCCAGACAGTCGCTTAGCTGGCGCAACCGTTTGGGCGTCAACGAAGCCTGATCACAACAGATTTCCAGTCGACTGGCATGGCGCGCCCTTGCCTGAGTCACATTCATAACACTCTGACCACGCACGCGCACGCCGCCATTATAGTCATCCGGAGCGACCTCACCTTCGATCACCAGTACCACATCTTTATTGATCAAGTGCCGCGAGGCTTCATAGGTATCGCCAAACAGGGTCATTTCCATGCGCGCGCTGCGATCATCCAGGGTTAGTATGCAAAGATTATCGCCTTTCTTGGTTTTTTTGATACGCAGATCAACTACCAGCCCAGCCATTTTCTGGGTACGCCCACGCTGTGGCTGAATGTCCACCAGCTTACGACTCACCAGGCGAGACAGTTCAGGCTCATACTCGTCGATAGGATGTCCGGTCACATACAGGCCAAGGGTTTCTTTTTCCCCCAGCAAACGCTCTTTATCAGTCCAGTCACGTACCTGGGTAAATTCAGCATAAGGATCAGTCGTCGTCTCTTCTACCACTTCACCAAACAGATCGAGCATACCGGCATCGGCATTCCGGGCGGCCTGATCAGCTGTCTGCAAGGCCGCACCAATCGCCTGCCAGAGCACCGCACGCCTGGCGCCAAGTTTATCCAGCGCACCGCTGCGCACCAAGGCTTCCATCACCCGTTTATTCAGGCGCTTAACGCCACCCGCGCACAAAAATCGAACAGATCGGCAAAATCCCCGCCTTGTTGACGCGCATTCATGATGGCTTCAACCGGCCCTTCGCCAACCCCTTTAACAGCACCCAGTCCGTAAACGATTTCACCGGCATCATTTACGGTAAACATGAATTCACTGGCATTGACGTCAGGCAGATTAACGGTCAGTTTCATCTGCCGACACTCTTCAATGAAGATCACCACTTTATCGGTGTTCTGCATATCCGACGAGAGTACGGCGGCCATAAAGGGAGCTGGATAGAACGCTTTTAACCAGGCGGTCTGATAAGACACCAGCGCATAGGCTGCCGAGTGCGATTTATTAAAACCATAACCGGCAAACTTCTCTACCAGATCAAAGATACTGCCGGCAAGACCGACATCAATGCCTGATTAACCGAACCATCCAGGAAGAACTGGCGCTGTTTCTCCATCTCTTCGGCTTTCTTTTTACCCATGGCACGACGCAACAGATCGGCTTCACCCAGTGAATAGCCCGCCATCACCTGCGCAATCTGCATGACCTGCTCCTGATACAGGATAATACCGTAGGTCGGTTCCAATACCGGTTGCAGGCTATCAAGCTGATAATCCGGATGCGGCCAGGCCAGCGGTGCCCGTCCATGCTTACGGTTGATAAAATCATCCACCATGCCTGACTGCAAAGGACCGGGACGAAACAGCGCTACCAGGGCGATAATATCTTCAAAACGGCTGGGCTGCAGGCGACGAATCAGGTCTTTCATACCGGAGGATTCCAGCTGAAACACGGCTGTAGTTTCAGCACGCTGCAGCATTTTAAAAACCTGCTGATCCTCAAGATCGATACTTTCTATGGTGAGATCTTCCTCACCCTTACGCCGGCGCAGGTGATTGATGGTACGCAGAGCCCAATCAATAATCGTCAGGGTACGTAACCCCAGAAAGTCGAACTTAACCAGGCCGGCTTCTTCTACATCGTTCTTATCATATTGAGTGACCAGGCCCTGCCCCTGCTCATCACAATAGGTCGCCGAAAAGTCGGTCAGACGGGTGGGCGCAATCACCACCCCTCCGGCATGCTTACCTACGTTGCGGGTAATGCCTTCCAGCTTGAGTGCCATTTCCCAGATTTCGGCGGCCTCTTCACTGCCATCGATAAACTCCTTGAGCAAAGTCTCCTGCTCAATCGCTTTACCCAGTGTCATGCCGACTTCAAAGGGAATCATTTTTGATAGGCGGTCAGCCAAACCAAAGGGTTTACCCTGCACCCTGGCCACGTCACGCACCACCGCTTTGGCAGCCATCGTACCGTAGGTAATAATCTGCGATACCGCATCACGGCCATATCGATCAGCCACGTAATCAATAACGCGATCACGATTATCCATGCAGAAGTCGATATCAAAATCGGGCATGGAAACACGTTCCGGGTTCAGGAAACGCTCGAACAGCAGGTCATATTCAAGTGGATCGAGATCGGTGATTTTAAGCGCATAGGCCACCAGTGAACCGGCACCTGAGCCCCTACCCGGACCCACTGGAATATCGTTATCCTTGGCCCACTGGATAAAGTCCATAACGATCAGGAAGTAGCCGGGGAAACCCATCTGGATAATAATATCCAACTCAAACTTCAAGCGCTCATAGTAGACTTCACGTTTAGCAGCATAGTCAGGATCTGTGGACTCCAGAATAGTCTCTAGCCGAAACTCCAGACCATCGGCTGATACCTTGCGGAAAAATTCATCCATCGTCATCCCCTCAGGGATGGGGTATTCCGGCAGATAGTAAGTCCCCAGCTCAATCTCTATATTGCAACGACGCGCGATGGCGACACTGTTGCTGATGGCTGATGGCAGGTCGGCAAACAGTTCGGTCATTTCCTGACTACTGCGAAAATACTGCTGTTCAGAGTAATCACGCGGACGCGAAGGATCAGCCAGGGTACGGCTCTGGTTAATGCAAACCCGCGCTTCATGGGCATCAAAATCATCCGCATACAGGAACATCACTTCGTTAGTTGCCACCAGAGGACAGCCGGTTTGGCTGGCCAGCTCGGCACTGGCATGAACCAGCTCCTCATCGCCAATACGCCCGGTACGCTGTATTTCCAGGTAAAAAGCATCTGGAAACACCACCATCCATTCTTGCAACAGGGTAACTGCCTGATCCACATGCCCTTCCAGAAGCGCACGCCCGACCTCACCACGTGAGGCACCCGACAGGGCGATCAGCCCTTCCGCTTTCTCTTTAACCCACTCACGCCGCACCAATGCCCGCTCATCCTGCAGCGACTGACCTTCAGCGTAAGCACGTGACACCAGCTCCATCAGGTTTTTATAGCCACGGCCATTACGTACCAGCAGCGTCAATCGAGAGGGTTCAGCACTGTCGTCTTCAGGATGAGCCAGCCAGAGATCTACACCGCAAATGGCTTAACGCCTTCCGCCAATGCCGCCTTGTAGAACTTAATCAGCGCGAACAGGTTAGTCTGATCCGTTAAAGCAACAGCAGGCATCTGTTGTTTCGTTGCGGCGGCAACCAGCTTTTTGACCTTAACCAAGCCATCATAAAGTGAATACTCACTATGTACACGCAGGTGTACAAAGCTATCGGCGGTCATATCAATCAGCTCCTTCAAGGATTTCACGCACCGGTCTGAAACTACGCCGGTGTTCTAACAATGGACCCAAACGCTGCAGTACCTGCAGGTGTTCCCGGGTAGGGTAGCCTTTGTGACGGTCGAAACCATAGTCCGGATACTGCTGATGCAGCTCAACCATCTGGCGGTCACGGGTGACCTTGGCCAAAATTGACGCGGCACTGATACAGGCGTGACTGGCATCACCACCGACAATCGCCTCAGAGGGCATTGGTAGTTTGGGGCAGCGATTACCATCCACCAGCACCCGGTCCACCTGACAGGTCAACGCCAGCACCGCACGCTGCATCGCCAGCATGCTGGCATGCAGTATGTTCAACTGATCAATTTCCTGCACTGTCGCGCTGGCAATGGCGTAGCCCAGCGCACGTTCACAGATCTGCTCATAGAGGGCATTACGGCGCTTTTCAGAAAGCTTTTTTGAATCCTTCAAGCCATCAATCGGATTCAGCGGATCCAACACCACAGCAGCGGCCACGACCTCGCCGACCAGAGGTCCACGGCCGACTTCATCAACGCCAGCCACCCATAGTATCGATGCTGTCATAGCACTACCTGCTTATCACGCAGCAAGGCTTCCACTGCATCAGCCGCTCGCTGACTGGCACCGCCACGCAGACTTTGATGTATCTGCGTATAAGCCGTCGTGAGTTGCTGGCAAGCTTTGGGGTCTGACAACCAGCGTTCCAATTCGTCGCACAAACGCTCAGGCGTGACAGCATCCTGCAGAATTTCAGGCACCAGTGATTTTTGCGCCAACAAATTTGGTAACGAAATCCAGCGACTTTTTACCAGGGATGAAATAATACGGTAGGTGAGTGGTGCCATCTTGTACGCAACCACCATCGGCTTTTTACAGAACAAGGCTTCCAGCGTGGCGGTACCCGAGGCAATCAGAATAGCATTGCTGGCCGTCATCACCCGATCCGATTGCTTTAATACCAAGCGTATGGGCAGATCCGAAAACTCTGTTTGTATCAAGGTTTGCAAACTGTCAAAGCGTGCCTGGTTGGCGGCCGGAATCAGAAATTCAACCGAGGGCCGTCGACTATGCAGCAATCTGGCAGCCTGCAGGAACGGCTGCGCCAAACGCCCCACTTCGCCCCCGCGGCTCCCAGGTAGTAATGCAATGACACAGGCATCCTCAGCCACACCCAGAGCTTTTCGCGCGGCTTGGGTATCCGGTTCTAAGGTAAATTTATCCGCCAATGGATGGCCAACAAACGCCACCCGCTGCTGGTTATCGCGGTAAAAATCCGCTTCAAATGGAAACAGGGTCAGCATCAAATCGGTACTGCGTTTGATCCCTTCAACCCGTTTGCGCCGCCAGGCCCAGACGGATGGACTGACATAATGTACGGTATGAATACCGGCATCATGCAGTTTGCGTTCCAGTCTCAAGGTAAAATCCGGTGCATCTATGCCGATCAACAGATCGGGCGGAGTTGCCCGCCAGCGCTGCACCAACTGCCGTCGGATACCCAGCAACTCGGGCAAACGTCCAAGCACTTCGGTTAGGCCCATCACTGACAAGCGCTCCATCGGGAACAGACTGTGAAAACCCTGTGCCTGCATCAGCTCGCCACCTATGCCCTCAGCCTGAAGATCGGGATAGCGCTGTTTCAGCTCAGCAAGCAGCCCAGCACCAAGGATGTCTCCAGAGGCTTCACCGGCTACCATAGCGATACGAAGGGGTGTAGACACGTGAGCCTCCTAGCGAATAATGCCGCGTGAAGAGCTCTGAAGTGAATCTATCAACAACTGAACCGCACTGTCTTCCGCTGCCAACTCTTGCAACAGCGGCAAGGCCTGCTCACGTGTCAGTCCCTGACGGTAAATAATTTTGTACGCACGTTTCAGATAAGCCAGGGTGTCAGCACTGAAGCCACGGCGCTTCAGACCTTCGATATTAATGCCATGAGGAGATGCAGTATTGCCATTGGCCATCACATACGCCGGAATATCCTTGAGCACTACGCTGCCCGCGCCACACATGACATGTGCGCCAATATGACAAAACTGATGTACAGCGGTAAAGCCACCCAGAATGGCATAATCACCCACTCGAACATGGCCAGCCAGGGCTGCATTATTAGCAAGAATTACATGATCACCGACAATACAGTCATGCGCTACATGTACATAGGCCATCAGCAGGTTGTGGCTGCCAATACGCGTAACACCTTGATCCTGAATGGTACCACGATGCAAAGTAACCCCTTCACGAATGACATTGTAATCGCCTATTTCCAGACGGGTAGGTTCACCCTGATACTTTTTATCCTGGCACTCTTCGCCCACACTGGCGAACTGAAAGATGCGGTTATGCTGGCCAATACGTGTTGGACCCTTGATCACCACATGCGAGGCAATCACACTTCCAGAGCCTATCTCGACATCTGGACCAATATAGGTCCAGGGACCGACTTTTACATCGCTTGCCAGCGAGGCAAGCGGGTCGATAATAGCGGTTGGATCTATCTGGCTCATACTTTCCGGTCTGCACACAGAATGGTTGCACTGCAAACAATCAGATCATCTACACTGGCTTTAACGGCAAATTTCCAGATACCCCGGCGTTCAGACATCACACGGGCTTCCAGCTTCACCTGATCACCAGGTACAACCGGGCGTTTGAAGCGCAGGTCATCGGCTCCGACAAAATAGTAAATAGAACCATCTTCCGGGGTTTTATCCATGGTTTTGAAACCCAGTATACCCGCCGCCTGAGCCATAGCCTCAACCAGCAGAACCCCAGGCATCACCGGATGATCGGGAAAATGCCCGTTAAAAAATGGCTCATTCACAGTGACATTTTTGATCGCCACGATGGACTCACCAGGCACCAGCTCTATCACCCGATCTACCAAAAGAAACGGGTAACGGTGCGGCAAATATTTGCGGATCTCTTTTACATCCATCATGTTTTACTAACCTTATTAATATCTTCAGCCTTGGCTTGTTCCAACGAACGCACCCGCTTTGCTAAATCATCCAACTGCCGAAAACGAACAACATTGCGTTTCCATTGCTGATGAGGCTCCAATCCGGTACCTGAGGAATAGGTTCCGGGCTTATCAATCGATTTACTCACAAGACTCATGGCTGTTACATGGGTATCATCGGCAAGTGTCAGATGCCCAGTAACCCCTACCATACCTGCCAGCGTACAACGTTTACCGATGCGAGTACTGCCCGCAATCCCTGTACAGCCTGCAATAGCTGTATGTTCGCCAATGACAACATTGTGGGCAATCTGTATCTGATTATCGAGCTTAACACCCTGTTCTATCCGGGTAGGACTGAGTGCGCCACGATCAATGGTGACACCGGCGCCGATTTCAACATCATCGCCAATGCGTACACCGCCTAGTTGGCAAATTTTAACCCATTGCTGCTGATGACGCGCAAAACCAAATCCGTCAGCACCCAATACACTACCACTGTGTATGATAACCCGTGCGCCAATGATTACATCCGGATAAAGCACTACTCCAGACTCAAGGCGGGTATCTTTCCCAATCCTGCAACCGCGACCAATAACAACATGCGGCGCAATATATACACCCGCTTCAACAATAACATCGGCAGCCAAAACAGCCTGCGCACAAATTTGTGCAGACGGATCGATCTGAGCTGTTGCATCCACTGTAGCTGTTGAGCAGATACCCGGCAAAACAGCATCACGCCAGTCAAATAACTGGCTCAGGCGTGCATAGGCCAGATAAGGGTCATCAACGACTAATGCATTGTACTTTACATGTGCAGTGGCGCTGGCATGCACCAGGACCGCACCAGCAGTTGAGGCCTTTAATTGTTTCAGATAGCGCGGATTAGCAAAAAAAGATAACTGGTCCGACTGAGCCTCTTCTAATGTGGCAAGCCCGGTGACACGCCAATTCGGATCACCGGACAGCTGACCACCAACATACTCAGCAAGCTCACTCAATATATACACAGAGTTAACTTACTGCTGGTTCAACAGTTCAATCACTCGTGGCGTGAGATCAACGGTACTACTGGTAAACACCGTCGCCTGCTTGGCTATAACCACTTCAATATTTTCAGCTTCAATTATTGAACGGATAGCCTGATCCAACTTTGGACGCATCATGGTCAGAAACTCTTCTTCACGCTCCTGGCGCTTCTGATTCATCTGTTCAGCGCGGTTCTGGAACTCCATATAGGCTTTTTCAAACTGCATAACTAATTGTTGCAGCTCTTCATCAGAAACCAACCCCTGATTCTGCTGCACACGATCACGTGCAGCCAGAGCCTGGCGCTCAAGATCGGTTAAAGCCGTTTCCTCTGACGAAAACTCACGCTCCAGCTGCGCACGGAAATCATTCGCCGCCTGTGAACTTAACAAGGCTTCCTGAACACCCAGCACACGTACCTTATCGGCCATTACCAAAGTACTGCAACACATTAAAACCGCAACGACTAACGCTTTAACTTTCATTATAACCTCTGTATTAGAATGTCTGTCCCAGGGCGAACTGGAACACCTCGGTATCATCACCGGTTTTACTGTTGAGTGCTTTTGCTACGGAAACGGATAGTGGCCCCAGCGGCGTAAGCCAACTCACACCAACACCAGCTGAATAACGCAAATCACCAAAATCCACACCATCTATACAGGTATCTGTATTTGTGGCTCCCGGTAAACATTTCGTAGTAAATACATTACCGGCATCCATAAACAACAAGCTGCGCCAGGCACTTTGATCTTTCATAAAGGGTGTAGGGAATATCAGTTCAGCACTACCTGCAACCAATACATTACCACCCATAGAACGTGCCTTGTTACTGTAATCACCTCGACTGTAACGTGGTCCGAGCGTATTACTTTCAAAGCCCCGTACAGTATTCAAACCACCGGCATAGAAGTTTTTAAAGAACGGATAGTCCTTGTCATTGCCATAAGTATCCGCATAACCTACACGACCACGTAAACCGGCCACCCAGGTTTCATTATCATTGATCGGCCAGTAAAAGCGATTGTTGTACTGGGCGCGATAATACTGCAGATCACTACCTGGTAGTGACACCTCAAGCGTAGCCCCCTGAGAACGACCACGCGTTGGAAAAAAGCCGCGATTCAGGCGATTATCACTCCAACCCGCCGTCAGTTTGGCATTGACGTAGTCATTGCCATTATTATCAATATACGCCTGGATAACATTCACAGCATCGTTATTGCCAGCAGAATTTAACTCATTATTGGGCTTTAAGCGTAAAAACTCGACATCACCGGAAAAGCTCAAACGCTGGAAATCATCAATCGGGTAACCAAAAGTGATACCACCGCCTATACCGTCGGTATTGTAGTCACCACGATCATCTTCATCATAATTTTCTTCACGGTAGTAGAAATTGTAACCACGGCTCACGCCGTCTACGGTGAAATATGGGTCCAAATAGTTAAAACTGTACTCTGTCAGGGTAGAGCTGTTGGAAATATTGAAATCAATACTCTTACCAGTTCCCAGGAAGTTCTCCTGAGAAACCCCCAACTGCAGAATAATCCCTTCACTCTGAGAAAAACCAACACTGGCAGTTAACTGACCAGACTGCTGTTCCTCAACAGTGATCTCCAAGTCCACTTGATCATCAGTCCCGGGTACAGGATTGGTTTCTATGTTAACAGTACGGAAATGACCGGTACGTTCCAGTCGAGTTTTAGAGCGTTCAATCGCAGCGGTTGAAACAACACCCGCTTCCATCTGTTCCAGTTCACGACGAATCACTTCATCAGCTGAACGGTTATTACCACGGATGGCAATACGGCGGACATAGGTTAGCTTACCCGGCTCAATAAAGTAACGCAGTGACACGGTACCGGATTCTTCATCCACCTGGGGAATAGGGCTAACATTGGCAAACATGTAGCCTTCATCCCCGAGCAAACGTTCCAGACGTTCCTGAGAATCAGTCATTTCGCGGCGAGAAAATACATCACCCTCACCCAGACTCATTTTGCTGACCAGTTCCTCTTCAGCGACAACCAGATTGCCAACCATCAGTACTTCACTGACGGAATACTGCCGCCCTTCAGTAATACCGACTGTGATAAACACATCTTTTTTATCCGGCGAGACAGAGACCTGTGTTGAATCAAGAGAGAAATTAATATAGCCACGATCCAGGTAATAGGAACGCAAACGTTCCAGATCTCCCGCAAGTTTTTCCCGCGAATACTGGTCAGATTTGGTATAGAAGGAGAGGAACCCAGGCAATTTCAATGAAAACAGCTCGACAAGCTCTTCATCAGAAAAAGCTTCATTACCAACAATATTAATATGCTGAATACTGGCAATACGGCCTTCGGTAATATCGATATTCAAAGCAACACGATTACCCGGCAGAGTTTCAACCTCAGTCTTAATATCAGCACCATAACGTCCCTGCGCAGAATACACACGCATCAGATCCAGTTCGATCTGATCCAGTGTTGCACGGCGGAATACATCACCTTCCTGCAAGCCAGATTGCCGCAAACCATCACGCAACTGCTCTTCCTTGATGGCCTTGTTACCCTCAATACGGATAATGGCGACAGATGGGCGTTCACGCAACACCAATACCAGCACATCACCATCACGATTTAGCTGTACATCATCAAAGTAACCCGAACGAAACAGCTCGCGGGTTGCCGATGCCAACTGTCCAGCATCCACCTCATCGCCTGCGGCTACCGGAAAGTTGCGGAACACAGTACCCGGATCGACCTGCTGCAGGCCTTCAACACGAACGTCACTGACAACGAAAGGCAGAGGATTGGCATGCCCCTGCGTAACCCAGAGCAGTGAAATCAGGAACAACATTAACAAGTGCTTCATGGCGTAAATACTTTCGTCGTCTGTCGGTTTAAGAATGCCTGCTCAGAGGCGCGCTATATCATTGAATATTGCCACAGCCATCAGGCTAAACAGCAGCAACATTCCGATTTTCAAGCCTAATGTCTGTATCTGTTCGCTAACAGGCTTACCTCTGATCAGCTCGACTATATAGTACATCAGATGACCACCATCGAGCATCGGTATCGGCAACAAATTTAGTATCCCGAGACTAATACTCAGATAGGCCAAAAAACTGATGAAGGTTTCCAGGCCAGAAGCAGCAGAATCACCCGCCACTTTAGCAATGGTTATCGGACCACTCAAGTTTTTCACCGAGATGATGCCGATAAACATTTTACGGATGGAATCGAGTGTCAGCACAATCATCTGGCCGGTACGCTCTACCCCCATAACCAGGGAGGCAACAGGGCCATAACGTATCTCTCGCTGCATCGCTTCAGGCCATTCTGGCAGTTGAACACCTGCACCAATAAAACCACTGACAGAACCATCTTCTGCTGCACGCGACGCTGGAATCACCTCAACTGACAACACCTGCCCTGAGCGCTCAACTTCAAACAATCTTGGCTGCTCTGCACTTTGCTGAATTAACTCAACCAAGCCCTGCCAGGTATCAGCAGGCTCACCATCAACCCGCAGTATCCGATCTCCAGTCTGCAAACCGGCCTGTGCCGCACGCCCATTGTCCAATAATTGACCCAGAACGGGTTCCACATCAGGGCGCCAGGGAATAAAGCCCAATGCCATTACTGGTGACTCACGCTCCAGATCCACCTGCCAGTTATTCAACTGCACTGTGTAATTGCGTGTACTGCGACCCGATTCAGTTGCCTCTATTTGAATTTCCCGGGTATCACCAATTAAAGCCGCAAGGCGCAGATTCACCTGATCCCAGGAGTCTACTTTAAAACCATTCACGGATTTTATTTCTTCACCAGGACTTAGGCCAGCCAATGCAACGGGCGATCCCGGGCGAACCTCACCCACTTTAGGTATGATTACACTGGTGCCTACAACAAATAGAAACCAATATGCCAGCACAGCAAACAACAGATTTACTATAGGACCAGCGGCCACTATGGCGATACGCTGCATCACGGGCTTGGTGTTAAATGCCTGCCCTTGCCATTCAGGTGGCACAGTATCTTCGCGCTCATCCAGCATGCGCACATAACCGCCCAAAGGAATAGCCGCCACTACATATTCGGTCTGATCCTTACCACGCCATGAAAATAAAGGCTTACCAAAACCCACCGAGAAGCGTAGCACCCTGACTCCGCACCGGCGTGCTACCCAGTAATGTCCCCATTCATGAATCGTTACAAGAATCCCAAGTGTAACCAGGGTCGCCAATACAGTCTGGATCAATCCCATTTATCACTCCAGGTAAAATGGATAACACGTAACTCACAGTGCAGGAAGATACATCAGCCCCAGCAGAAACACAGGGGCGGCTGCCGTCAGGCTATCAATTCTGTCAAGAACTCCGCCATGCCCCGGAAGGAGGGTACCACTGTCCTTAATCCCTCTCTCGCGCTTGAACATGCTTTCAAACAGATCGCCCAGCACAGACGCCATAGCGGTGATGACCGCAAGCAGCACAAGAAAGACTGCTGCAGCAAGCGAAAGTTCAAGAAAATACGCATACAGCAACGCGATGAACACACAAGTAGCCAAGCCACCAGCCAGACCTTCCAGGGTCTTGCCTGGGCTTACCTTGGGCATGAGCTTATGCTTACCCAGCGCTTTCCCGGAAAAGTAAGCGCCTGTATCGGCACCCCACACAAGAAAGAGCAGCAGTAATACTAACCACTCACCGTTAACAAGCGCCTTAATTTGACTTAATGCCAACCAGGCTGGAATCAACACCAAAAAACCAATAAATAACTTGGGTGTACTGGCTTTCCAGCGCACTCCTTCCGGGTAACGCAACACCATGGTCAAGGCCATTACCCAGAAAACTCCGGCTAACCACATCACCTGCATGATTAACGCACTGGTGGCAAACCATTCAAGCAGTAAAATCACGACAGCCGCAACGGACACATAAGCCACGCGACCATGTAGACCAAAACGGCAAAAATTTGACCATTCCCAAACACCGTAAAGTGTAGCCAAAGCGACCAGCAAGGAGAATAACCATATCGGAGCCCAGATAACTGCGCTCAAAATCAGGACACTTAATACGAGAGCTGTTACTACTCTTTGCTTCAGCACTATTTAAGCCCCTACCTGGTCCGATGTTTTTCCAAAGCGACGCTGACGACTGGCAAAACTCTCTATTGCCTTGCCCAATTCTACTTTTCCAAAATCCGGCCAGTAACAGTCGCAAAAATACAGCTCTGTATACGCCATCTGCCAGATTAAGAAATTACTGATACGCTGCTCACCACCTGTGCGAATACAAAGATCAGGTTCTGGCAAGCCCGCCAACGTAGTAAAGCCATCAAACATGGACTCATCCAGATCAGATAGCTGTAACTCACCTTCCAGGCAGGATTGCGCCACCTGACGGGCCGCCTGCACTATATCCCAACGCCCACCATAATTTGCAGCAATATTTAATACCAACCCCTCATTGCCTGCAGTCAGAGCTTCTGCCGCTGCCATTTTTTGCTGTAATCTGGCAGAAAAACGCTGCCGATCGCCAATTATGTTCAAGCGAATACCATGACGATGCAACTTTTTTACTTCACGATCCAGAGACAGCATAAACAGGTCCATTAGCCCACGAACCTCTCCTTCCGGACGTTTCCAGTTCTCACTACTGAATGCAAACAGCGTGAGCACTTCCACGCCTTGCTCAACACAGCCCTCAATAGTTTGACGGACACTGCTGACGCCTGCCTTATGCCCAGCAACGCCCGGCAGATGGCGCTGCTTTGCCCAGCGATTGTTACCATCCATAATAATGGCAACATGGCGCGGTACAGTTCCAGTGATTACTTGATTTACAGATGCGGACATAAGCGAGTGGCGGGACTTACGCCCCGCGCTCCGGCAGATACATTAAATTTCCATAAGATCTGACTCTTTCTGAGTCAGCAATGCGTCCACTTCCGATACGAATCTATCGGTCAGCTTCTGAACCGTATCTTCACCACGGCGCTCTTCATCTTCACTGATGGCTTTTTCTTTCAACAGGTCTTTGATGCTACTGTTTGCGTCACGACGGATATTACGTATAGCCACTTTAGCCGCTTCAGATTCTGCGCGCGCCTGCTTGATATAACCTTTGCGGGTTTCTTCAGTCAGCGCTGGCATAGGCACACGAATCACATCGCCAGCTGTATTGGGGTTAATACCCAAATCTGACTTCATGATGGCCTTTTCAATTTCCGGCACCATCTTCTTTTCCCAAGGAATTAACGTCAGCATTCTTGAATCTTCAACGTTAATATTGGCAACCTGGGAGAGCGGCACCATAGAGCCATAATAAGAGACCTGCACACTATCCAGAATACTGGGGTGGGCGCGACCGGTACGAATTTTCTTGAAGTTATCGACCAGGGATTCAACACTTTTGGCCATACGCACTTCAGCGTCTTTAGTAATTTCATTAAGCATAGGTTTCTCCTGCAGCCGGATTGGCATCAATAAGTGTTCCTTCATCGCCACCCATTACCAGATTCACCAAGCTCCGTGTTTATTCATATTAAACACACGAACCGGCATATCATGATCCCGAGTCAGACAGATTGCCGTCATATCCATGACACCCAACTGTTTTTCCAGAACTTCATCAAAACTCAAATGTTTATAACGCTTTGCAGAAGGGTCTTTCATAGGATCAGCGGTGTAGACGCCATCAACCTTAGTGGCCTTAACGACCACATCAGCTTCAACCTCTATACCCCGAAGGCAGGCCGCCGAGTCCGTGGTAAAGAAAGGATTACCTGTCCCAGCTGCAAAAATGACCACATCATTCTGGCGCAGATAGCGCATCGCATTACGGCGATCATAATGATCGACAACACCTGACATAGGAATTGCCGACATCACCCGTGTGGCGATATTACAGCGCTCCAAAGCATCACGTAGTGCCAAGCATTCATGACCGTAGCCAGCATACCCATATGATCGCCAGTCACACGATCAAGCCCGGCCGCACTCAGTGCAGCTCCACGGAACAGATTACCACCACCAATAACTATACCGACCTGCACGCCAATACCTACCAACTGACCTATTTCAAGCGCCATACGGTTAAGTACTTTGGGATCAATACCGAAATTTACTTCACCCAGCAGCGCTTCACCACTAAGCTTCAGGAGAATTCGTTTGTATCTGGATTGTTTGTCAGCGACCGGCATCGATGGGTTCTCCGCACTAAATAAGTTGCAACAGTGTACAAGAAAACGGCGCGATTACGCAGTTTTTTCTGCCGAAAACACAGCCTGACCAACAGCACTATGGGCAAGCTCAAGGCTTACCCATAGTCTATTTACACAGCACAAACCCCTGACGCATCAAAAATCTGTGCCATATCCAGGCAGATTGCGTGGATCAGCCTTAAGCTGCTCAGCCACCTCAGCAGCGAAGTCTTTTTTCTCAACTTCGATACCTTCACCCACGCCTACGCGGATGAACGAAACCACTTCAGCACCGGCCGATTTCACCAACTGGCCCACAGTCTGTTCAGGATTCTTAACGAATGCCTGCTCAACCAGGCTGTTTTCAGCGAGGAACTTCTTGATGCGGCCCATCGCCATTTTTTCTTTGATCTCTTGTGGCTTACCATCATATCCGGCTGCGCCATGATGATCTCTTTCTCACGCGCCAACTCTTCCTGCGGCATATCTTCAGGCTTGGCAATACGCGGGTTAACGGCTGTAACGTGCATCGCAACATCACGCGCCACATCAGCGCTGGCACCACTAAGCGCAACAACAGAAGCCAGACGATTCGTGCTGTGCACATAACCATCCACCATCGCACCTTCAACCAGGAATGCACGACGCACAGTAATGTTTTCACCGATTTTCTGAACCAGTGCTTCACGTGCAGATTCCAACTCACCCGCCATCAATGCGGCGATATCAGTTTGCTTATCTGCAAATGCCTTATCCAGCACTTTATTTACAAAGCCCAGGAAGTTTTCATCACGCGCCACAAAATCGGTTTCGGAATTCACTTCCAACAGAACCGCATAGCTATTGTCATCAGCAACACGCAGTGACACTACACCATCAGCCGCGGTACGACCGGCTTTTTTGGCCGCTTTCATACCGGAAGACTTGCGCAGGTCATCAATTGCTTTTTCGATATCACCTTCCGACTCAACCAGGCTTTCTTACATTCCATCATGCCCAGACCGGTACGTTCACGCAGCTCTTTTACCATTTGAGCAGAGATATTCGCCATGTTACTTATCCTCAAACATCAATTATTCATTTATCTGATCGAAAAAAGGGGAGCTTCGCTCCCCCCGTCTGACAATCACCAAGCCTGGCACGCCAGGCTTACAAACTGATTACTCAGCCGCTGTTTCTTCAACTTCAACGAATTCGCTCTTATCAGATACAGTTTTGCCCTGACCTTCAATACAGGCATCAGCCACTGAGCTGGCATAGATCTGAATCGCACGCAATGCGTCATCGTTACCCGGAATGACGAAATCAACGCCATCTGGATTGCTGTTGGTATCGACCACACCGATAACCGGAATACCCAGCTTATTGGCTTCATTGATCGCGATACGCTCATGATCCACGTCGATAACGAACAGCGCATCAGGCAGACCGCCCATCTCTTTGATACCACCAATGGAGCGTTCAAGCTTCTCCATTTCACGGGCACGCATCAGCGCTTCTTTCTTGGTCAGCTTGTCGAAAGTTCCGTCCTGAGACATAGTTTCGAGCTCACGCAGACGGCGGATAGACTGACGGATAGTTTTGTAGTTAGTCAGCATACCACCCAACCAACGGTGGTTAACATAAGGCATGCCGGAACGAACGGCTTCTTCCTTGATCACTTTACTGGCGGCACGCTTGGTGCCAACAAACAAAATTTTGTTTTTGTTTGAAGCCATGTTGTGGACCACATCCAGGGCATTATTCAGCGCTGGCAGGGTGTGCTCAAGGTTAATGATATGGATTTTGTTACGCGCACCAAAGATGAACTTAGTCATCTTAGGGTTCCAGTAACGGGTCTGGTGACCGAAATGTACGCCTGCCTTAAGCAGATCACGCATTGAAACTCTAGCCATTTTAAAATTTCCTGTAGTGGGTTTAACCTCCACCTACCCCATCTTCCCACTGCCGAAGCAGCACCCAGAAAGCCTGTGCCGGTAAGTGTGTGTGTTAAGTGTGCCTAAGCACGGTTTTTTTGGAGCGCATTTTATACCATACGCACGGGTTATTTTAAAGCAACTTTTACCGACTTTAGTTATAAGCACACTGCAAACGACCCTCAAGCTGACCCAACTGACGCTTAACCCTTATCACTCTGCTCAGTTATTCGCTACAATGTCTGTCAGTCTTTAGATTAAGCAGGAAAGAAGCGCGCCCATGAGCATCAGTATTAAAACCCCGGAAGAAATCGAAAAAATGCGCATTGCTGGCCGACTGGCAGCCGAAGTGCTGGAAATGATCGAGCCCTACGTCAAACCGGGCGTAACCACCAATGAACTGGACAGCATCTGCCACGATCACATTATCCATGTCCAGAAGGCTATTCCCGCGCCATTAAACTATCACGGCTTTCCCAAATCTATTTGCACATCAGTGAATCAGGTTGTCTGCCATGGTATTCCTGGCGATAAAAAGCTCAAAGATGGCGACATCGTCAACATAGACATTACCGTCATCAAGAATGGCTATCATGGCGATACCAGCAAGATGTTCTATGTCGGCAACGTCGCAGCGCATGCTCAGCGCTTATGTGAAGTTACTCAGGAATGCCTTTATAAAGGTATTGCACTAGTCAAGCCAGGCGCACGTCTGGGCGACATAGGCGAGGTGATACAACGCTATGCTGAAAGTAATCATTACAGCGTAGTACGCGAATACTGTGGCCACGGTATTGGCAGTGAATTCCATGAAGATCCGCAGGTGCTGCATTATGGCAAGGCCGGAACCGGGGACACACTCCTGGAAGGCATGTGCTTTACCATCGAACCCATGATTAATGCGGGTAAACGCCAGGTTAAACTATCCAAACGTGATGGCTGGACAGTGGAAACAGCTGATCGGCGCCTGTCAGCACAGTGGGAGCATACCTTGCTAGTCACCGCCGACGGCGTTGAAGTACTGACCCGCCGCAAAGAAGAGTCCATTTAACATGACCACCACGCCCGTTTATACCCAACCTGTACCAGAATACCTGAACCCTGACGCCTTGCGCACCAGCCTTGAACAACGCAGTGACACCCCGCTTAATCTGCTGCGACAGGCCTTGCGCAATGCCGAGACACTCATGGATCAGGATTTCCGTCAGGGCGGTGATATTCGCCGGTTGATTTACGGGCGCGCCTGGGTGCTGGATCAGGTACTAACACTGGCCTGGAAACTATTCAGCTGGCCTGATGAGTCCAAAGTGTCACTGCTGGCCGTGGGTGGCTATGGACGTGGCGAGCTGCATCCTTATTCAGACATTGATATTCTATTGCTCACAGACGAAATCGACGCCACTGGTTTCGCCGATAGTATCAGCGCCTTCCTGACCCTGCTCTGGGACCTTAAGCTGGATATAGGTTCCAGCGTACGCAGCATCAGTGAATGCTATGATGAGTCGCGCAACGACATCACTATCGCCACCAATCTGATTGAATCCAGAACCCTGTGTGGCAATCCAGACCTGCAGCAGCGTATGTATGCACGAGTCACCTCCGAACAAGCCTGGTCAGACAAAGAATTTTTCAAAGCCAAGCTACAAGAACAGTCAGAACGCCACATACGCACCAACAACACTGAATACAATCTGGAGCCCAACCTGAAGAACTCGCCGGGTGGACTGCGTGACTTGCAAACCATCGGCTGGGTATCCAAACGCCACTTTGGTGCTACCTATTTGCGTGATCTGGTTGATCATGGCTTTCTGACCGAAAGCGAACTGGAATCACTGAATAAAGGCGAACTTTACCTCTGGACGGTTCGCTATGCGTTGCACATGCTGAGTAAGCGCCGTGAAGATCGACTGTTGTTCGACCATCAACGTACTCTGGCTGCCTTCTTCGGTTACGAAGATCAGGAGGGCGCGCTGGCGGTTGAACAGTTTATGAGTAACTATTACCGTGTTGCCAAAGCCATGTCCGAGTTTAATGACATGCTGCTGCAGTATTTTGACGAAGTCATATTGCGTGGCGAGGATCAACACCATACAGAACCCCTGAATAGCCGTTTTCGTATTCACAATGACTATTTAGAAGCCACCTACGACAAGGTGTTCGAACATCATCCGTTTGCGATGATGGAGCTTTTCGTACTCCTTGCACAAAACCCGAAAATCAAGGGTGTCAGAGCGGCCACTATCCGGCTGGTGCGTGAACACCGTCACCTTATCGACAAAGACTTCCGTAACGATCTGCGCAACACCTCGCTATTCATGGAACTGCTACGCTCTGAAGAAGGCGTTTCAACACAGCTTAAGCGCATGAACCGCTACGGCATCCTCGGTCGCTACCTGCCTGAATTCGGAAAGATTGTCGGTCAGATGCAACACGATCTGTTTCATATCTATACCGTGGATGCGCACACCCTCAAAGTGATCCAGATGATGCGTCAGTTTCGCCATGAGAACATGCAGGAGAGCTTCCCACTGGCACACCGCATCATTAACCAACTGCCTAAAATTGAGTTGCTTTACATCGCCGGTCTCTACCATGACATCGCCAAAGGCCGCGGTGGTGACCATTCTGAACTGGGCGCTGAAGATGTTATCGGTTTCTGTCGCCGCCATCATATTGGCAAATGGGACACCCAACTGGTCGCTTGGCTGGTACGACGCCACCTGTTCATGTCGATGACCGCACAGCGCCGCGACATTTCCGATCCGGAAGTGATTCACAAGTTTGCCCTGGAAGTACGCGATATAGTGCACCTGAATTACTTGTATGTGATGACTGTGGCCGACATCAATGCCACCAATCACACCCTCTGGAACAGCTGGCGTGGCACGCTGCTGCGCCAACTGTATACCGAAACCAAACGAGCATTGCGACGCGGCCTGGAAAACCCGATGAATAAGGAAGACCGCATCGAGCAGCTGCAAATTGAAGCCCTGCAGCTACTACATCGCATGAATAAAACCGAAGAAGAGGTAAGACGCTTCTGGCGCCTGTTGGGGGATGAATACTTCATGCGTGAAGATTCTGCCAATATCGCCTGGCACACACAGATTATTCTTGAACATGCCGATCAACCGCTTCCTCTGATTCAGGTGCATAAAACCTCCTACCGCTTGTATGAAGGCGCGACTGAAATCTTCATCTATGCCGACGACCTGCCCTACCTGTTTCCGGCCACCGTGGCGGCCCTCGATCAACTGCACCTTAACGTTGTCGATGCGCGTATTATTCCGACGGATAATGGCCGCACGCTGAACACCTATACCGTGCTGACCGAAGACAACCAGCCTCTATCAGATGATCCAGCCTACCTGCAAAGTATTCAACAGCATCTGACTGAAGAACTGGACGATCCAGATGATTTCCCGGAAATTATTCAGCGACGTGTGCCACGTGTACTTAAACTTTTCACCATTCCGACCAGCGTCAACCTGAGTAACGACCCAAGCAGTCAACAGACTGTATTGGAAGTGATGACCTCAGATCGTCCCGGGCTTTTGGCACGATTGGGACGTATCTTTGTCGAGTTTGACATTTCGGTACGCAAAGCCAAGATTTCCAATATTGGCGAACGGGTAGAAGACTTTTTCTTTATCACCGATGCAGGCGGCGACCCCATCAGTGATCCGGAGCTTTGCCATCAACTCCAGCAAGCCATCTGCCAAAAATTGGATGAACATATTCAACACAGCAGCTGAACAACTGCAAAACAGTAGGTTACAATCAGATTTTAAAGTTTTTCCGGCAGCGCCCGATATAGGTAACTAGTCTATTCAGTGTTAGTATTCCGTGCAGAGCAATAAGAGACCTTAACTATGAACAAACTGACTCCGCTACTGATCGCCCTCGCCGCCCTGATTCTGATCAGCGGCTGTTCCTCCCAGTACAATACACGCAGTGATGCCTTTAAAGATGATTCAGACATTATCATTGTTAAGGTCACTGGCTACGGTGCCCCCAAAAACACCTTTGCTAATGCCGCTCAGCGCCGTTTGATGACCATGCGCGCATCTGAAATAGATGCTTACCGCAAAGTGGCCGAGCAGATCTCCGGGATTTATATTAGCGGTGACAGTGATCTGAACAATTACATAGCCGGTGATGACCGCCTGCGGACCCAGATTAACACCTTCATTCAGGGCGCCGCCATTACCCACCAAGAGATGCTTGATGATGGCGTAGCCATGACCCACATGTCACTGCAAGTCAGCCGTAACCAACTAATCAGAATGCTGGAAAAGGAAAACAGCAATCCGGTTCGCCGAGGAGCCGGACTGGTACCTGGCGGTGCTGTTCGTGATCCAGGCTATACCTTTTGAGAAGCATGCATAGAGTCGGGCGCCTCGTTGGGTTTAAGTGAAAGGGTGGAGTATGTTGGCTAAATACTGGATCTTTAGTTTACTCTGCCTGCTACCCTGGCACGTCATGGCCCAAAGCCACATGCCAGGGCCGCTACCAGCGGCACAGACACAAAGAGCCACTGAACGTATCAGTAGCGAACTGACTGCACTGGCTCGCACTGAAATTCGTGCAGGCAATCACAAGCGCTTCTTGCAGCAACAGCAGGCATCAAGTCTGGAGAGCATTCCTGACAGCTTTGTATTTGACCACCCGCCAGCCGGAACATTGGGACAGATTCAGCAGATTTTCTGGAATGAACCGGATGGTTTATTTGCACTAGTCAACCTGGGCAAACAGCACCGGGTGCTGCCAGGCCACCTGTTGCGTTACAGTAAAAGCTATCCGGGTCATGAACCTCTTTCCGGCGGTGTATTGATGATACTCCAAACCTTTCAGCAGCAAAGTTACGCACTGATTCTACAAGCTAACCGTGTCCCAGCCGTCAACGACCCTATAGAGTAGACATCCATGCGCCGGATTATTTACCTGTTACTCTTTTCCAGCCTGAGTCTTTCCTTGCCACTGCAGGCAAACACCCCCCGCACTATTGAAGCGGAGGGAACAGCAACCATCATTAATGGCGATCTGATTACCGCCCGACGCACAGCCGTCAATCAGGCATCAGAAATTGCAACGAGGCGGGCTGCTGCCTTTATTTCCTCCAGCTCGGAAGTACGCGACGGCGAACTGATCAGCGATAACACCCGCATTGCCAGCAGCGGCCTGCTGCATGATATTCATATTATTGAAGAGCAGCTGAAAGGCAATCAACTGAGCGTTAAAATCCGTGCAGAGGTCAGTGCGGCACAGGGCTGCCCTGGTGGCATAGAGGAAACCGCGTATCAACGCAACATCGGCTTTACCGCCTTTCCTATGATACAGCCCTCGCAAGCCAATGCCGGCGGATTGCATCAAATAGCCACTCAACTACCAGAGCTGTTGGCGCGTGAACTCAAGCAGCAGCCGGGCTTCAATAGCCACACAGCCACCCACCTGACGTTGCACCCAAACCTGCAAAATGCACCAACACAGATGCTGGATGATGGCACCCTGACCAATTTGCAGCGCCACACCGAACAAACCAACATGCAGTATATCGTCTCAGGCGTTATTCGCGACATCAGCCAGCGCAACCCGCAAGGTGCACGCGAACCCAACATTCTAGTCGACCTGTATCGCCGTACCGAACCCAATCATGAGCGCAACCAACGTGCCTTTATCATGGACGTGTATATCCATGATGCACTCAGCGGTGGTTTAATCTGGCAAAACCGCTATATGACAGCTGGTATCTGGAATGCAGGCCAGCAACGCACCGGATTTGCTACCGATGCTTTCTGGCAACAGGATTATGGTGATAAAGTACGTAGAATGATGCGTCAGACAGTAGCTGATATTAATGAGGCGCTGCGCTGCGAACCCTTCAGTGCCCGTATCACTCGCACAGAACAAAATAGAGTCTGGATCAATGCCGGTGAGTTAAGCGGCATCAATCCAGGTGACCGGCTCTCGGTCTACCGCCGCTATACCCATTATGATGCCATGCAAGTCGCCTATCCGGAGTTCACCAATACGCGCAGAACACTGACGATTGATTCCGTACAACCCAACTTTGCCAGCGGCACGCTAAACAGCGGCGCTGGCGAGATCAATATTCAGCGCGACGATATTGTCAAAAGCCACTAAGGCTTAGTTACTGTTGACCACGAATATTTATTTCCACCCGACGGTTCAGAGAGCGGCCTTGCGCTGTTGAGTTATCAGCGGCTGGATGTGACGGACCATAGCCAACTGTAGATATGCGCATGGGGCCGACACCGGCACTGATCAATCGCTGCGCCACACTCTGCGCCCGACGCTCAGATAGCTGCTGATTATATTGCAAGCTACCGGTACTATCGGTATGTCCCGCTATATCAATCAAGGTCTGATCATACTGGCCCAGCACACGGGCGACAGAATCCAGGGTTTCATAAAAAGCGGGCTGTATGCGATCTTCATTGGTAGCAAAGGTAATACTACCCGGCATAACTAACTTAATTTCATCCCCTACCCGGTTGACATCAATACCGGTGCCTTGCAGCTCCTGGCGCAGATGTGCTTCCTGCTGATCCATATAATAGCCTATGCCACCACCGACAGCGGCACCTAGCAGAGCACCCACCAACGCACCTTCATTACGATTTCCGGAACCTGCAACAGCGGCTCCCAACGCGGCGCCACCAACAGCACCACCCGCAGTCCCCTTGGTGGTATTCGAGGCATTGTAAGGGTTCATGGTGTTACAACCTGCCAACAACACAATAGAGGCAGTCGCCAGCGCAATTTTAGTTTTCATTCTTATGCTCTCCAATGATCAATACAAACTTCAATACTACACTTAGAAAACTGAACAGCGCATGAAGCGTGAAGCAATACACAGTAAAGCTGCTCAGGGTGCTGGTACACTACCCACCTAACCGCTAAAATAGTGCAGATTGCAGCGTTTATTCAGCATTTCAGCTTCAAGGAGCCACCCTCTTGTCACAGCTTCCTGTCATTGTCGGTTTCGGCGGCATCAGCCCAGCCGGAAGATCATCCTTTCACCACGGCTACCGCCGTTTGATACTGGATCATCTTGACGGCACCCAGCGATCCGAGACTTTGACCTCTTTGGCAACGCTAATGCAACGAGCCAGTTACAGTGAAGGAACATTCATCACCCCTGATGGTCAGCGCCTGACACAACAGGATCTCACCCAAACACTCGAATCTGAACTTCTGTCTAACACGCTGATTCGTCGTATCCACCCGGACTGGTTTGATGTGAATGCGGTCATGCTGAATAAAGCCGCAACTCTGCGAGCCGGTGATGCGCCTATTACCTTCCGTGTGCGTAACCGCCATCTTCCGCAAAATCCACCATCCAACTGGACGATTCGTCCTCTGCCAGGTGGCGAATCTGAAGTAATAGTAGCCGGTAGCTGCGATGTAATTTTCCCAGACTACCGGGAAGCCGCCGTACAGAGTGCCGGCATGCTACCCACCGGGTTTGATCCAGGCTCACTCTATCAATCCCGCAACCATCCGCGCGGACTGCAAATGAGTGTCTATGCGGCCTCCGATGCTATTATGTCAGTCGGTATCGACTTTCTGGAAATTGCCGCCAAGCTTTCTCCGGATCAGATAGCGGTCTTTGCCAGCAACTCCATCGGGCAACTGGATGACAATGGCTTTGGTGGCCTCACCAAGTTTCCAGCCCTGGGCAAACGCACCAGCTCCAAGCAGATGCCACTGGGCTATGCGCAAATGCCTGCTGATTTTATTAATGCCTATCTGCTGGGCAATGTCGGATTGACCGGTGGCGCTCTTGGTGCCTGCGCAACCTTCCTGTACAACCTGCGCAGTGGTGTTGAGGAAATACGCTCAGGACGGCGTAAGCTGGTGATGGTTGGTGGCAGTGATGCACCGGTCACCCCGGAAATCATAGAAGGCTTCCGTGCCATGGGTGCGCTGGCGGAAGATAAATATCTACAGGCCCTGGATAATCTGGCTGAACTGCAGGATGCTGATTACCGTCGCGCCTGCCGCCCCTTCGGCAACAATTGTGGTTTCACTATCGGTGAATCCAGTCAATACCTGGTGCTGATGAGCGACGACCTGGCAATCGAATCAGGTGCACAGATTTTTGGTGCCGTTGCTGATGTCTTCGTGCATGCTGACGGTCACAAGAAGTCCATTTCGGCGCCTGGAATCGGTAATTATATGACGCTGGGCAAAGCCGCCTCACTGGTGCGCAACCTGCTCGGTGAAACGTCTTTGCGCCAACACAGCTATGTACAAGCACACGGCACCAGCACCCCACAAAACCGAGTCACTGAATCGCATGTCATCAACGAAACGGCCAAAG
>NZ_JRLB01000032.1 GCF_000764495.1 Nitrincola sp. A-D6 | reverse complement strand
ATCTATTTCAAAGCAGTCCGAGTTGTTCCAGTTTTGTCTGGCGACCATAGAGACGTGGAACCACCTGATCCCATCCCGAACTCAGTAGTGAAACGCGTCATCGCCGATGGTAGTGTGGGGTCTCCCCATGTGAGAGTAGGTCATCGCCAGGCACTTAATACTTAAAAAACCCCTGTCACTTCGTGCCAGGGGTTTTTTATTGACCTAATAAAAGTTACTTCAGCTTTGCTTTTACCCATTCGACGGTGTTAAATACGGACCTTAATCAATCTTGATGGTAATGCCTAAGAATGTATACAGAAGTGGACATCAGAAAGTTGGCCTGGCAGTGTCGCCGTGGCATGTTGGAACTGGATATCCTGCTGGAGCCATTTGCCAAAGAAGCCTTTAGTGAGCTAGCGGAAGAGGATCAGGACCGATTCGTTAAATTACTCGCCTGTGAAGACCAGGATTTATTTGTTTGGTTTATGGAAAGGGACGTGCCGGAAGATCCGGACTTGCAAAGGATTGTGAGGATTATACTTGAGCGGGTTCAGCCAGCTTAGTTTAACAGTTAATGATTTCAGATCGTTGACGCTCAGTTTGACAGGTATACATCTGTGTGCCTGTCTTGCCGTGTTAGTCGCGGCTGTACCTCTGCTGCTCAAGTTGGGCGGTGTGTTGCTTTGTGTAGTATCCCTGTGGCGTTCTCTGCATGAAATTCTGGCTGGTGATAATTATATTACGGCATTAAGCTGCTGTCCGGATGAAGGTTGGCTGCAAGTCTATAGCCGCAAGGGTAGTGTGTTTAATATTGAGTGCATCAACCACTATGCTTCGCTACCCTTTTTACTTGTATTGTCTGTGTGCGATGACCGTGGGCGCAGGCACTGGTTCCTGCTGCCACGGGATGCGATCTCATTTAATCAGTTTCGTCGTTTGAGAGTTTTTTTAATGTATCATCGCACCTTACCGAATCAGGCCAGGCAAAGTTCAGTGGAGCAATAAGCGTGTCAGATGCTTCTGCCGTCTGTTCAGGATAATCCTTGGTGAAGTGGAGTCCGCGGCTTTCTCTGCGTTGCATCGCGCACAAAATAATTAACTCTGCTACCGTTGCCAGATTGCGTAATTCTATGAGGTCACGGCTGATTTTGTAATTTGAATAATATTCGGCTATTTCCTGTTTTAGCAGGTGTATGCGATGTTTAGCGCGCTCAAGACGCTTCGTGGTCCTCACTATGCCAACATAATCCCACATGAATCGGCGTAGCTCATCCCAGTTGTGTGAAATAATTACATCTTCATCTGAATCAGTGACTTGAGACTCGTCCCAATCCGGTATTTTGATATTTGTATTGTTCAATTGTGATAGCGGCAGGCTGGATATGTGCTGTGCAGCTGATCTGCCGTATACAACACACTCTAATAATGAATTGGATGCGAGCCGATTGGCACCGTGCAAACCTGTAAAGGCCGTCTCACCAATGGCATAAAGACCAGGAATGTCCGTGCAGCCATATTCATTGCTGACAATACCACCGCAAGTGTAGTGTGCGGCAGGCACAACAGGAATTGGCTCGCGGGTAATATCAATACCAAAGTCCAGGCATCGTTCATATATTGTCGGGAAATGCTCTTTAATAAAGCTCGATGATTTGTGTGATATATCTAAGTAGACGCAATCGCAACCCAGTCGCTTCATCTCATGGTCAATGGCACGTGCGACTATGTCGCGGGGTGCAAGCTCTTCGCGGGTATCAAATTTGTGCATGAATCGACTGCCATCAGGTAGTTTTAAAATACCACCTTCTCCACGCAGGGCTTCAGTAATGAGAAAAGATTTTGCCTTGGGGTGATAAAGGCAGGTTGGGTGGAATTGATTGAATTCCATATTGGCAATACGGCAGCCGGCACGCCAGGCCATAGCAATGCCATCACCGGTAGTGCCATCATTATTACTTGTGTAGAGGTAGGCCTTTGATGCGCCGCCTGTAGCGAGAATGACTGTAGGCGCCTTAAAAACACTTACGTGACTGGTTTGGTGATTAAGCACATAAGCACCGATGCAGCGATTTTCAGCAAGCCCCAGTTTACGGCGAGTGATTAGATCAATGGCAATATGGTGTTCGTAGATGTCGATATTTTCATGAGTCAGCGTGTTGCGGATTAATACATCATGCACCGCGCGACCTGTTGCATCAGCGGCATGAATAATGCGTCGGTGTGAGTGCCCACCTTCGCGCGTCAGGTGGTAACCTTGTTGATCACGAGTAAAAGGGACACCTTGTTGTATAAGCCATTGAATGGCTGGTGGACCATTGCGAATGGTGTGCTCTATAGCTGGTCGCTTGCTAAGAAATGCCCCTGCCACCCAAGTGTCCTGAATATGACTGTCACAATTGTCTTCCGGGTCGAGTACAGCGGCAATTCCCCCCTGTGCAAGCCAAGTGGAGCCTGCTTGTAAGGTACTTTTGCTGAGTACGGCTATGCGTGCTGTGTCTGCCAATTGCAGTGCTACTGTTAATCCGGCTGCGCCGCTACCGATTACCAGCACATCATAGTTTTTTGCTTCAGTCATTGCTTGCGCCTGCTGCTTTAATAAGTCCTTTGAACATTATGCCGTTCTCTGCATTAATACGTTAGTCTTGTTTGAAAAAAATTAACCGCTATTGGAACTAAGCGGCATGTGGTGACTCGAATTAGGAGAGTTAAAATCTGCGGCACTGGGGTTGAATGAAAGCTGGCTTAACCACATACTGATTTTTGTATTTAATAAATAGGTTATATGAACCGGCTTGTAAGGATTTTAAGTGTCTAAAGATAGCCAGGTAAGTGCTGATCAGCTGCTGGTGGAGCGCGTTCAGGCAGGTGACAAAACGGCGTTTGATCTGCTGGTAAAAAAAATACCAGCACAAAAATTTTTTGGCTCATCTCTCGCTATATATACGATCATCATGAGGCGATGGATGTGGCGCAGGAGGCTTTTATTAAAGCCTACAGGGCACTGCCTAATTTTCGTGGTGATAGTGCGTTTTATACTTGGTTGTATCGGATTGCCATTAACACGGCCAAGAATTATCTGGTAGCCAGGGGACGCCGTCCACCGGACACGGATATAGATGCTAATGACGCTCAGTATTTTGAATCTGATTCGGATTTAAGGCAGATCGAAAATCCTGAGAATGCGTTGTATCGAGACGAGTTGCAACGCGTGATCAACCAGGTTCTGGACCGGCTTCCTGAAGATCTCAGAGTGGCATTAACGCTGCGAGAGTTTGAAGGGTTGAGCTACGAAGAGATAGCCAATGTAATGGACTGCCCTGTGGGTACGGTGAGATCCCGTATCTTTAGAGCCAGGGAAGCCATAGATAACGAGATAGCGCCGCTGCTCAGTACCGACTGAGACCAGCGACCTGTAATAAGCTGAGGTGACAGCATGAGTGAGCACAAACAGTCCCTATCCGCGCTCATGGATGGTGAAGTAAATGAGCTGGAATTACGGCGGTTGCTCAAGCACGCCGACCGAGATCCTGCATTGGCGCAACAATGGCAGCGGTATCAACTGAGTGCTGCCTTGCTGAAAAAAGAGCCTGCCAGTTTGGCTGGTAATGAATTGAGTAGTCGAGTAATGGCGGCTATTGCAGACGATACTGCCGGGGCTCTTGCGCAAGACAAGCAAGGGGTGTCTGGCGGCTTTTCTGGCATGTACCGATCACTTGCCAGTATGGCTGTAGCGGCCTCGGTGACGGCGGTTGTGATTCTGGGTCCAGGCTGGCTTGCCGGTGATGCACAAACGCTTCAGACGCAACCAGTAACCGCTGCAGCAACTCAGAATGTGCCACGTAATAGCCTGGCTCAGCCTGTTACCTTTGGCAGTCGTCCGGTTGCACCTTCCTATCAGGGCTCAATGTTGGCCAATGACGCTGAGATGATTCGCTCACCTGCGGGTATGCAGCGTTATATTGATCAACACTTGTCTTTAATGGATGAACGTCCACCACAATGGGAACTAGGCTGGTTGCCAGAAGGCTACCAAAATATCCGTCATCAAGTAACACAGGCAGGTGAAGTCATGGTGTTCTCCAATGGGCGTAAGGCGTTTTCAGTCAGTGTGGAGCGACTGGGTCAGCAAACTGTGCCTGAAGGCGTTACGGACGCGGGTGACTTTATTGCATTGGGATTGCACATTGATGACCGCTTTGTGACGGTTGTCGGAGATATGCCTATCATGGTAGCTGAGCGTATTGCTTCATCTGTTGTTTCAGGTCGGTAGAACTCATGTTGGAAGAAATGGCCCTGGTTAGCGAAGTTCACTCCGATCACATCGTGATTGAGACCAGTCGCTTGAGTGCGTGCCACTCTTGCCAAGCCAGCGAAACTTGTGGCCAAAAAAAGCTGGCAGGGTTATTTGGTAACAAATCATCTTTTTTAAAAATTCAAAACCCTTC
>NZ_JRLB01000031.1 GCF_000764495.1 Nitrincola sp. A-D6 | reverse complement strand
TTGACTCTGACCAGACTTTAGAAACTCACTAACGGCTGGTAAATCCGAGGTTTCGGGCAACATTGAAACAATCCGGTCCCCATCAAAACTGAGTAAACTGACCGCCCGCTGTGTAGTTTGCGGCGGCCGATCATGCAAAAAGTACCCGGTCAGGTATTCCGGACTCAGCGCCACCAAAATCCAGTATGGCTCTCCTGTTAATGAATGAAACCCGGAGCGCAGTCCTGTTACTACTACCCTGTGCGTGGACTGGGTTTCTTGCTGGTCAATCAAAGGCAAAAATTGTTGATTCAGTCTGCTGATAATCCTCAATCCCGACTGCCCGGACATACTGGATGAATTGAAGTCCAGCCCGAGACGCTGTGCATCTATTTCCTGCCCTTCCCCTCTGGCCGCACTGTCTACCAGCACCCGAGTTCCTTCAGTTACAATCACCTGACGAATATGTGGCGCAAGATGAATCATCTCATCTACGCGCTGACGCAGCCTTTCAGCGGGCAAAGTGGACACAGCGACATCGGCTTGCTGAGCAAATAGCATATCCAGCGACACCATCGCCGACTCAACGGAATCCAGCGTCCGTGTCACGCTACGCTCCAATAGCTGACTCTCGAAAATGATACGCTGCTGTGTCTGCTCCATAGAGTGTTTGAAGCTACTCCATAGACTGAGAAAAACAGCGGAACAAAGCGCAAACAGGAGGGTTGAAAACAACAAAACCAAACGCCAATGCTTCACAATACGACCAGGAGGTTTAAAACGAGATAGGTTCAAATGCTAACTTCTCATGCTACTTCAGGAACCGTTAAATATAAATACACAGTTATTTTACGTGGCCGATGTCTAAATGAATAAGATTATTTTGAGCTTAACTGTGGGGCTGTTTATAATTTCCAGTTTTGGCCAACCCCACTTGTGCAGCAGCATGTATGCTTAGAGCACAATCAGACCGCCCTTCTAAGTAAACGCAACTGGTCAATAAATTGCTTATCAGCTGTTTTAAATCCGGTAAAACGGAACTGTAACTGGTCTATTTGTCCTTGACGATAAAGAGAGACCAGCGATTTCGCTTCTTCCAGTAACTGCTGGTAGTTCCCCTGCAAACGCTGCCATGCACCGCATCAACACTGGGTTGATTCAGGCACATCTGCGGCAAGATTCCCTCAACCTTTTCACTGCTATCGAGTAAAGGTGGGCAATCCACTTGGCCATCAAAATACTGCTGTAGCTCTTCCATACAACTACGCTGCTCCACTTCCGCCAAAAGTAACGGTATTTTATCCGCAGGCAAGGCTATACAACGTTGCCAGGCTGCAGGTAGTTGCCAGGCCGCCATCCACTCAAGTAATTCTGCTGCTGGCATGGGTCTGGCGATGGCAAAGCCCTGCGCTGCAGTAAAGCCTAACTCCAGCAACAGCTCACCGTGTAAAATGCTTTCAACCCCTTCAGCAATTACCTGCCGGTTCAGGCTCTTGGCGAGACCCAGGATGCTATTAATAATCATGAAGTGCTCGGGATCTTGCGGCAGCGTTCGAATAAAGCTTTGATCAATTTTTATCGTTCGTGCCGGAATATTTTTCAGGAAAGTCAGCGAAGAATACCCCGTACCGAAATCGTCCAGGGAGCAGGTAAAACCATAGCTTTGTAGTTTTAAAATCAAACCGGAGACATAAGACATATCTTCAATAGCACCGGTTTCAAGTATCTCCAGCTCCAGTTGATTTGCACTCACCCTGGGATAACGCTTGAGTAACTGAACCAGAAACTCACTGAATGAGGCATCATGTAACTGCACCACCCCGATATTGACGCTAACCACAAAGCTCTGGGGCAGCCCCATACCTATCCATTGATCCAGTTGCTGAAAAGCAGACTCAAGCACCCAGTTACCTATCTCTACTGATAAGAGATGCTGTTCGATAACAGGAATAAAGTAACTGGGAGGTAGCAAGCCCATTTGTGGATGTTGCCAGCGAATCAGCGCTTCAGCACCCGTCACTTCTCCACTGAGCATATTCACTTTGGGTTGATAGTAGAGCACAAACTGCTGCTGCAACAATCCCTGACGAATAGCTTCAATTTGCTCCAGCTTTCTGCGGGTCATTGAATCTGTATCCGGGTCAAACACCGCATAGCGATTTTTACCCGATTGTTTGGCCTGGTAAAGCGCTTGTGAGGCCTGTCGAATCAAGCCATCAGCATCAATTTTGTGTGTCTGCGGGTAAAAAGCGATACCAATGCTGGCAGAACACTCCAGCGAGTAGTTATTAATCAGCATAGGCTCAGCCAGGTGCATTAACAAACGTTTCACCGGTGACACTATATCGCCTTCCTGCTGAAGCCGGAAAGTATCAGCACAAACTCATCACCACCAATACGCGCAAGACTTTGATGCTCTCTGACAGAATCACGCACGCGCTGACTGATCGCTACAATCAGACGGTCACCCGTTTCCATCCCATACTGATCATTAATCTCCGCAAAATTATCGATATCCAGATAAATTACCGCCATCAGTCTTCTGGCATCTTCCGAAGTCTGCATGGTGGTTTTCAGCAACTGCAAGAACAGGTTGCGATTGGGCAATCCAGTCAGCACATCGTGCAGCTCAACATATTCAAGCTGCTGCTGATGGTTTCTTTGCTGGGTAATATCGATATTGATCCCCACGACCTGAGTGGCAATCCCAGCCTTATCACGCTGCATAACACGCCCTAAAGAACGAACCCAGATCCAGTCACCTGACTGGGTTTGCAAGCGATATTCAACTTCGCACAGCTCATCACTGTTAAGGATATGCTCATCAATGAGTGTCAACACACGGGATACATCGTCAGGATGCACAGTATCTTGCCAAAACTGAATCGTAGTCGAACTCGCATCATGCACACTTAAGCCGAGCATTTCCCACCAGCGCGTATCGCAAATGAGCACATTGGTCGTCAGATCCCAATCCCAGGTGCCTGCATGTACCGATTCCAACGCTGTCTGCAAACGCTTACGCTGATCCTGCAACTCCATTTCATAGTGTTTACGCTCAGTCACATCATAACCGGTAGCCACATAGTGACTGGGTGAGCCATCCGTTCCATTGTGACGCTGAATAAACAGATGCAAGGCGTAGCGTTCCCCGTCAGGACGCTGATTCCAGATATCACCTTCCCAAATCCCATCCCTTTGCAGTACTTGCCACATACGGCTAAAGAACGCCTGTGTATGCAGACCGGATGCGAGCATGCTGGGAGGCTGTCCGAGCACAGCCTCTTCTGTATAGCCGGTCAGTGCAATGAACGCATGGTTAACCGCCGTTATCCGGTTTTTTGTATCAGTGATGAACAGGGCTTCATGTCCCAGGCTGATGACATGGCTAATCAGCTCGCGCTCGGTAATATCTTCCCGGGTACCTATCAGTCTTTGCGGCTTTGCCTCACTGTCCCGCTGAATCACCTTGCCACGTAACTCCATCCAGCGCAGCGCGCCAGTGGGAAGTACTATGCGGTAAGTGACCTTTAACTCGCCATGGTTTGGCTGCCACAAATCGGCTAATGCCGAACGGAGTTGCGGCAAGTCATCCTCATGTATTTCACCTTGGTCAGCTTCTGCCTGGTGTAATAACGACTGCGCTATCTGATCCGGTAATAAGGGAGTTGCATCCTGTTCAGCCCATTCCCAAAAACCTTCATGAGCACCCTGCAGCAGAAACTGCCAACGTTGCTCACTTAAATCCAATGCGGCTTCAGCCCGCTGACGTGCATGTTTTTCCTGCATTAACTGCATGGCCTGAGAAGACAGCTTCTCATACATGGACAGCACAGTTTTGATCAGTACAGCCGTGGCACCTCTCATCTCGTCATCAGCACGATCACGCGCATCAACGACACTCAAGCCTTCATTTATGGCATGCACAGCCTTAGCCATACGCTTGTCACTATCCAGAATATGATAAGCCAGCCATTGCGTAAGAAAAGAAAACAGCTCTTCGAGCAGCAAATGAAAGGGTAAATCGCTGTTGCGTAATAACTGAATTTCGTCAAAAAAATGCTGATGGCTATTAACATGACCCGAGAACCATTCATCGCCCCCTAACGAAGCCTCCCAGATAGCTTCCTCAGTTTGGAAATGGTAGTCAGCATAATCGGACAACTCTTTCAGGATCTGCTCAATAGCCTGTTCGGAAACACCCTGTACATACTGCTGACCCAGCTTGTTAAGTAAGACCACCAATTTACGATGCTGATCATCAATAATCGCAATGCCCGTCTCAAGTTGCGGGCTCCAGGGAAAGATTTCAAACGCTGTATTTGCATCATCTGGAGTAGGGGTCATAGCCAAAGCAGCCTTATAGCCGATGTTATACTTCTTTAACGATCATTATAGTCCAGCGGACTATAACCTTATATTTATAAAGGTGTAAATGCAGTCAATATCAATATTGTTTATAGAGGATTTTTTCCCTCGCAGATCATAGCCAAAATTTAATCAGGCTATTAAGCAATTCTACTGGAGACTTGCACTCTATTAGATGATAATGATTATTATTAAATAAACATAAGGAGCACCCATGAATACCCGAATTCTGACATCCACCCGCTCCGCTGGTTCTAGACTCCCATTAAAAAAGCTACTGGGAGCTTTGATTCTAATTGCGGGTCTGGCTTTGTTGATCTACCAACTGGTCGTACTGCTGCAGACTCGGGACTTGGTTCGCTATGCATTTTATGCCGGTATGGTAGCGGCGGCTTCTACCGCCGCAGGTGCCTGCCTGGCCGTATTCACCAACCGCATCTCTGAGCGTTTTATCGATAGTTTGATGGGTTTTGGTGCCGGTGTAATGCTCGCTGCCAGCATTTTTTCACTGATTTTGCCTTCAATGGAAATGATGGAAGGCCAAAGCAGCGGTAGTTTTATGGCCTCCGGTCAGGTTGCCCTGGCCGTGCTGCTCGGTGCCGCCATGATGCTGGTAATTGAAAAATTAGTCCCTCATGAGCACTTTATCAAGGGTTCTGACGGCATTTCCAGCACGCGTTTGCGCCAGAGTTGGTTGTTTGTACTGGCTATTGCTTTGCACAACTTTCCGGAAGGGCTGGCAATTGGTGCCGCCTATGCAGCCAATAACGGCCATGGATTAGCAGCCGGCATTGCGATTCAAGATATGCCGGAAGGTTTTGTGGTTGCCATGGCACTGATAGCCGTGGGTTACACTCGCCTGTTCTCAATCACTATCGGTGTATTAACAGGCCTTGCAGAACCAGCCATGGCGGTCATGGGTGCCACTCTGCTAGAGTTCAGCACTCACCTCCTGCCTTGGGGACTGGCAGGTGCGGCGGGAGCCATGCTGTTTGTCATCAGCCATGAGATCATTCCCGAATCACACCGTAAAGGCCACGAATTTTTTGCCACCAACGGACTCGTTCTGGGGTTTGTGCTGATGATGCTACTCGACACGTCACTCTGAGCAGACGTGACCCCTGCGCTTGTTTGCAGTAAATTAAGGCCCTGATACAGGGCCTTTTGTTTTATAGGGAGTCGTACACACCGTGAAGCCAACCAAGCTTTTTCATCATGCACCTGCCACACAACGCAACAGAGAACCCATCCTCAAGGTCTTACAAACCTGTTTACCCAACCCGGCCAGAGTGCTTGAAGTGGCCTCAGGTACAGGGGAACACGCCGTATACCTGTCCTCTAATCTGCCGCAGGTAATTCACTGGCAGCCCACCGATATTGATCCAACTGCGATTAGCAGCATTGAAGCCTGGCGCCAAAGTGAGCAACATCCCAAACTGCTTCCAGCACAACACCTTGACGTAACAGCACCTGTCGATATTGCACTGGATTATTACAACGCTCTGTTGGCAATCAACATGATCCATATATCCCTTGGACCGCTACCGAAGCTGATGCAACTGGCAAAAAAACTGCTCGATGATAAAGGCATACTCTACCTGTACGGCCCCTTCTGGCAAGCCGATGTGACGCCCGCCGAAAGTAACCTGGCATTTGATATGTCACTGCGTCAGCGCAACGCACTCTGGGGGATCCGGGATCTGGAAGAAGTCACGCAACTGGCAAAAACACATGGACTGATTCAACAGGCCATCATTACCATGCCAGCCAACAATTTATCGGTGGTGTATCGGAAGGAATAAGTGAGTACAGCGATACCACTCTACTCACTAAGCTAGCGCAGGGCTGTGTTTACTCGATGATAAACTTGCCTTTCATCAACGCAAAATGACCCGGGAAGGAACAGAAAAAGCTCAGGTCCTTACCTTGCAGTTCAGCAACAGAAAACTCAACCGAAGTACTCTCTCCGCCACCAACCAACTCAGTCGCCGCCAGAACACGGTCATCACCCACTGGCACGTAGTTATTAGCAGGTCCCGCTGCCATGGCGTCTTTAGCAAGATCATTCAACTGATCTGTTTCAACTAACACCCAGTTATGCCCCATTGAGGTTTTCGGTAAACTGCCACTGTGGGTCAGTGTCAAGGTAACGGTTTCACAGCCCGACGGAACCGTCAGTTCAGCGGCGGAATAACGCATCTGATCTGTGCTATCAATACTCAATTCACAACTGGATGCCTGAGCCAGCACAGGCAAGAACAGCAGTACAAACGCTAACATCAAGACTCTCATTGTATCGTCTCCCAGATATAGAACATCATTAAAAGTTAATCTTAATGACAATAGTTTTTATTTAATACAAAGTCAAATATCATTGAGAAACATCTGCAGATAGTTAGAAGCTCAATAGTCGCTGGCTTTCACTTTGAACAACAGCGCATAGAGTGCCGGAACAAACAGCAAGGTGATTAGTGTACCCGCCGCTACACCACCAATCAGCACATAGGCCAGCGGCCCCCAAAACAGGTCCATGGCCAACGGAATAAAAGCCAGCATCGCCGCCAGAGCAGTAAGCACCACCGGTCGGGAACGCTGTACAGCCGCCTCAACTACAGCGGCGCCCGCCTGCATACCGGAATCGAAGTTATCTTGCACCTGTTGTGCCAGTATCATGGTGTTGCGCATTAAAATACCGCTTAAACCAATCAATCCCAGCAGAGCGGTAAAACCAAACGGCTGATTGAACAGCAGCAGCGCTGCCACCGCTCCTACCAACCCTAGCGGGGCCGTCGCAACCACTACAAATGTGCCGGTAAATGAGCGCATCTGCAGCATGATGAATATCAGCATAAGCGCCAGCATCAGCGGCTGAAGCTTCTGGATGGAGCTATCCGCTTTACCTGACTGTTCGACTGATCCACCTATATCAATACGGTAACCCGGTGGTAATTCAGCAAGCAGTGGCTGCATGTCCGCCCAGATCGCTGCAGTCACATCAGGCGGCTGAGCACCCTGCACATCCGCATGCACCGCCAGGAAGGGTTCGCGGTTATAGCGTTTAATCACCGGATCTTCATAGCGAATACTCAACTCGCCCAACTGACTGAGCAACACCTTACGTCCATCTGCTGTTTTAAGCTCCAGATCTTCAGGTAACAGTACACCCTCGCGCGCACTGCGTGCGATCACCTGCACACTGCGAACATCCTGGCGCACATCCGTGACGTTAAAACCATTGAGTTGAAACGCCAGCTGCTGTGCGACATCCGTCGGTGTCAGTCCCATTAGCCGCAAACGATCAGGTCCATGTCCAGATAATAGCTGGGCGTACGCTCATCCCATTCCAGATGCGGCATCACAATATTGGCATGCTCCGCCATCAGGCCACGCACCTCATGCGCGATAGAGCGCAGCACTTCGGTATCGGGGCCCAATACACGGAAGCTGACAGGCAGATAACCGGTGGGCCAAATAACAGACGGGTGACACGCACCCGTGCTTCGGGAAACTCTCCAGCGTCCAGGTGACGATTCATCTCCGCCATAATACGATCACGTGCATCAGCATCATGGCCTATGGCAATGATCTTGGCAAAGGCCGGATCCGGCTGCTCCGGATTGGATGAAATAAAGAAGCGCGGTGCGCCAGCACCGATATAGGATGACAGACTTTTCACTTCGGGCAGAGTTTCCAGTATCGTTTCCAATCGCCTTACCGTAGCCTCTGTGGTAGCGATGGCACTCCCCTGAGGCAAGTAAATATCGATCAATACCTCTGGACGGTCTGAACCTGGAAAAAACTGCTTTTGCACCTGCGTTGCCATACCCACCCCACTGAGTATCAACAACACCAGCGTCGACAGCACCACCGTTTTACGATAACGCACACAGGCCTTTACTACTCCTCGCAGGTACTGGTAAAAACGTGTCTGATAGATATCTCCAGTCTGGTGCTTAGTATAGACAGGCAGCAGTTTTACGCCCAGATAAGGGGTAAAGGTGACAGCCACGAGCCAGGAAACCAGCAGTGAAAAGGCCAGCACCCAAAAGATATTTCCGGCATATTCACCCACACCTGACTGGGCAAAACCGATCGGAACAAAACCGGCTACCGTAACCAATGTACCAAACAGCATAGGGGCGGCTGTCACACTCCAGGCATGACTGGCGGCACGGACGCGTTCCCAGCCCTCTTCCATTTTAACGATCATCATTTCAATGGCGATAATGGCATCATCCACCAACAACCCCAGGGCGATTATCAGTGCGCCCAGCGTGATGCGATCTAAATTGATCCCGGCTATCTTCATCAACAGAAATGTCAGACCGATGGTAACAGGGATGGCAATGCCCACGACCAAACCCGCACGAAAGCCAATCGCCAGTACACTGACCGCCATAACGACCAGCACCGCCACCAGGAACTTAATCTGAAACAGATCAACCGCCTGACTGATCGCTTCCGTCTGATTGGTCAGCATATGCATAGACATACCCAAGGGTAACTTAGCCTGTTCGGCATCAATAAAGGCTGTCAGACGCTCACCAAATGCCAGACCATTTTGACCGGCCTGCATCACCACACCCAGCAATATAGCCTCTTCACCATCAGCCCTGACCATGTACGAGGGCGGATCTTCATAACCTCGCCGAATATCCGCCAGATCCGACAGCTTTAACAGATGGTCGCCCACGCGTATCGGCAAAGCGGCCAATTGATCAAGATCCGCCAAATCAGCATCCACGCGCAGGTAGGCTCGTGGTCCGTCCAGATCAACAAAGCCAGCTGGCATCATACGATTACTGTTTTCAATCGCGGCAAAAATCTGCTCCGCTGACAACCCCAGATTATTCAGGCGGTTCATGTCGAAGTCGATATACACCCGTTCACTACGCTCGCCCAGTATCAGCGCCTTTTGCAGACCCGGCACACGCTGCAAACGATCACGGATAGATTCCGCCTCACGCGTGAGACTGTGCATCGGCATACCCGGTGCCGTCAGTGAAATCAGCGAGAAATACACATCTGAAAAATCGTCATTGACGATCGGACCTATCACCCCGGCAGGTAGACTTCCTGCTTCATCCAGCATGCGCTTACGCACCTGATAAAACAGATCAGGTACCTTTTCGCTGGGTGAAAAATCCTCGAACTCTATCTGTAAATCAGCCCGACCCGGACGTATCGTGGTTTCAATTTTATACAGGTATTCCACTTCCTGAATGCGTTTTTCCAAACGGTCAACAACCTGATCCTGTAACTCGGTCGGTGTAGCGCCTGGCCAGATAGCCGATACCACCATCACCCGCACAGTAAAGGATGGATCTTCGGCACGCCCTAAAGACGAAAAAGCATACACCCCGGCAAACACCGACAAGAGGATAAAAAACAGCGTCACCGAGCGCTCACGCACCGCCAGGGCTGACAAATTGGGGAAATTCATCGCGCCTGCTCCCTGACCTGCATACCCGGTGTTAATAAATGTGTGCCCAGAGCAACAATACGGCCACCGTCTGCCAGAGGCGCACGAATCCGGCATATTCACGGTTCAGCTCCAGCACTTCAACAGGAACAGGCTGCACCTGTTCGTCAATCACCTGCCAAACCTGAGGGCCTTGATTACGCTCATCCAGTGCGCCCAAGGGCACACTGAAGGTGGTATCCTGAAGCGGTTGATCAAGCATCACCTGCACTACTGTGCCCAGGCTTAAGTCACCCGAAGCTGACTCAATACGATAACGTGCTCGCCAACTGCGACTGTCAGGATCAGCCGAGGCTGCCACCTCCCGTAACACAATTACCAGTGGCTCTCCTTCAATTAATACGCTACCTGAAGCAGGGGCATCCACACCCTCAGCCAGGTACACCTCGACCTCCAGTGAGCTGTCATCAATCAGGGTAGCCAGGGGCTGTCCCATAGTGACCACCTGTCCGGGTTCAGCGGTTACCGCATTCAGTATGCCCGCTTTTTCAGCACGTAATTCAGCATAGTCCAACGCATTGCGTGTCTGCTCCAATACCGCGTTGGCAGCCTGATGTTGGCTGATGGCTTCACGCAGCGTCAGCTCATAACGCTCCAGAGTTTGACGGCTAACAAACTGGCCCTCCACCAACTTCTGCTGACGCTGCAATTCACTACGTGCGATAGCCAATGCGGCCTCAGTCGTTCTCATCTCGGCTTCAGCTACACGTACCGAGGCTAACAGGTCACGCGGATCCAGTTGGAACAGCAATTGCCCGGCTTCGACACGCTGACCTGCGTCAACATGACGTTCCAGAATACGACCGGATACCTGAAAGGCAACAGGGGTTTCATAACGCCCTTTTACCGTTCCTGATAGCTTTATAAAAGCAGAGGATGCATCGGTCACAACCAATGTCCGGACCCAGGGGGCAGCAGACTGCGGTGCATTTGATGTGCCATTATCTGGACTACAGCCCAGTATTAACAACACAATAGCCATAAAGAATAAAGGTCTATGCATGGTAATCGACTCAAGAATACACTATGATTAATGAACGCAATCGTACACTAATTAAAATGGATAAAAAAGTGCCTTGTAATACACGATCGGGACGACCTGTCGATCCCAGCAAAGAAGTCGCTATTCTGGATGCCGCCACTGAACTTCTGTTCGCCCAGGGCCCAGCTAAATTCTCGATAGAAGCGGTTGCGCGCAAAGCCGGCGTTTCAAAAGTAACGGTTTACAACCGCTTTAGCGAAAAAAATGCTCTCATAGAGGCCTGCATTCACCGTCAATGCGACAGCTTACTTCAGCACCTGGTTATCGACCCTGAGCAGATCCAAACACCCCAGCAAGCTCTGTATGACTTTGCAGTAAACCTGACACATTTCATACTCAGCCATGAACATCTCAATTTTCTGCGTTTGCTGGGCAGCCTGCACGAAGTGGATCGGGACCTACTGCATAGCATGTACAACAACAGCGTACAAAACGGCTTAAACACTTTGAGTGGTTGGTTAAAAACCCAACATGAGGCCGGGTTTATAGATTGTGCTGATACTGAGCGTGCCGCCGAGTTGTTTTTGAGCATGCTTGCAGGGCTGGATATAGTGCGCGCCTTGCATCAACTCCCCCCCAGACAACCCGGCGAAGAAATTAACAGACATGTGGAATCTGTCGTGAAGCAGTGTTGGAAGCTGTGGGAGAGAAATAAATGACAGCGCAACTAAAACAACGACCAGATCCAGCTGTTGTCCTGTCAAAAGCACTGCTTAATGCATCCAAACAGCTGACACTCAAGCAAGATGAGCTGGGCAATGTAATTGGTGTGCATAAAACGGCGATAATCCGCTTGAAGCAAAATCTGGACCTTCGCCCCGAAAGTAAACAAGGCGAGCTGGCCCTGCTACTGATTAGAGTCGCCCGTGCACTCTTTGCACTCACTGGGGGTGATCAAGTCTGGATCAAACATTTCATGCGATCACAGAACAAGCTTACTGGCGGTGTTCCTGCTATACAGGTACAAACCGTTCAGGGGCTTATGCGAATAGTGACCTGTCTGGATGCAATTAATTCGCCGCCATTTACAAGTCCATACCAATTAACGAATCAATACCCTCGTCTCTAATGGTCGCCTTAACTTCATCCAGAGCGGCCTCCTCTGTATCGAATTCATCTTCCCAGACTGTCGAAACACCCGATTCATCAACTACTTCAAGAATCCAGCCTCCCGTGTCGCCACGGTAGATATCGACCTGGACAGTTTTACCCTCTGCCGTCAGTTCCTGGCTTAAAGCACTCATTTCAACTTCAAAATCATCTTCCATTTACAACCTCCAAAGTGGGTTTTTAACTGATTACGCTTTTACCATGAGATACGCGCCGGCACCAAGCATAAATCCGCCTGCGGTCTTTTTAACAGCGCTTTGCGCTCTGATCCCCTTGGCTAATGACAGGACTCTAATAGCAGAATAAGCATAACCCAGTTTAACACCGCCAACGGCAACAACCGTCAAAACAATAATTGCTGCAATGTCTGACGTATCCAGGGTCGTCAGATCAACAAACGCAGGAAACAAGCTTGCATAGAAAAAAATGGCTTTCACATCACCGAGGGTAATAATCAGACCAGAGAGAAGGCTTGCTGATACTGTTGATGCTGAGCGATCCGTCGGAACTTGTATTCTGGTTTTGGACCTCAACAAGCTGATACCCAACCAGATCAAATAGCACCCGCCACATACCTCAAGATCAGGAAAAAACTGCCCATCGTTTCAGCTAATGCAGTCATACCAAAAATGGCCAGAAATACAAAAACCAGGTCACCAACCAGGATACCGAATGCCACGGCGGCACCGTTCAAAAACCCGGCGGTTGAGGATCGGGCAACCACCAGGCGACGCTACTGCTGGGCACAAGTGCCAACACCGCCATCACAACAAACAGCATAAGCATATCAAAATAGTTCATGCCAGTTACTCCTGATATCCCCATACCCTTTGGCCAAGGGGCATGGATTTTAGCATAGCTTACGCCTTAGTGTTTGGCACGCAGGGAGCTTCGGCAACCAGCGTATAGCACAGAGGCATCTGGGCTGTCTGGTTTTCATAGATGGCGTATTCCACCTCACGATTCAGGTGAGGATGTTCCTGAAGACACTGCAGCCGCAGCCCACTTTGCACACAGGCAGTAACTATTTCCCCCAGAGTATGTACAAACCAGTAGCCAGTTTCCCCAGCGCCTCCATCGCTGCCATCATAGGTAATGGCTTCTTCAATACGCACCGGCGTTTTATCAAAGTAGCTGTTCTCAGGTACAAAGGGGTTAGCGCTGCCAGGGTTGAACACCTCTAACATTGGATGAGTTTCGTAGATAACCAAAAATGCACCTGGACTCATCAACCCGCGCACGATCTGAAAGAAACGCGGAAGGTCGGGCATCCAGTTGAGTACACCAATGGTGATCAGCACCAGATCGTAGCGGCCCAGATCGTCAGGCAGAGCATAAATATCCGCTTCCACCAGACGGGGGCTAAGCCAGAGGCCTTAGCAATCTGGACGCCCTGAGCCAGAAACGCAGCCGACTGGTCAAGGCCCAGCAAGGGACGCGCACCAAACGAGGCCAAAGATAGCAACTCACGCGCATTATTGCAGCCTACCTGAACCGCGCTGCGACCCGCTATGCCCAGCTCGGTTAAAGTAGCGGACAGGCAAGCATCCAGCACGTTGAAATCAGGCTGACTCGCAGCAAGCAGCAATTCGTCCCACTCCTTACCTTGACCATGCAGATGGGCAGACGCCTCCCAAGCGGCCTTATTCGCTTGTGTGAAGGTGCGGATGTGATCTGTTTTCATATAAGTTGTACCGCTATACAGGCATCTTAAAATTTTGCTCACTTGCACACCCCTTTCAGATTAACGTTCTCTGGGCGGGAGCAGAAAAACGAATAGACTACCTCCACGGAATCATATTTACCACTTGCCTGTTTCACATCCACTAAGCGATACTGTATATATAAACAGTATTTGATTGAGGTGTACATGAGCGCTGTGGTACTGATCGGCTGTTTTGCAGACACAGATCTGCTTAAAGCATCAGAGTTACGTATTCCGCTGTATCTGGAACGTGTGTCGGCTGGATTTCCGTCTCCGGCGCAGGATTATATTGAACAAACCCTGGATCTGAATCAGCTGTGTATCAGTCATCCAGCGGCGACCTTCTTTGTGCGGGTCCAGGGGGATTCGATGCGGGATGCCGGGATAGCTGCCAATGATGTGCTGGTGGTGGATCGGTCCCTGGAGGCCAGGCATGGCGACATCATCATCGCCAGTATCAACGGTGAAATGACAGTTAAGGAGTTGAACATTACTCCTCATCCCTGTCTGGTACCGCGCAATCCAGCCTATCCGGTAATGTTGATCACGGAGGCGTCTGATTTTGAGATCTTTGGTGTGGTCACCAATATCGTCCGACAGATGCGGCGTTGAACTCTATGCCTGAACGCTCCGCTGTGTTTGCGCTGGTGGATTGTAATAATTTCTACGCCAGCTGCGAAAAGCTGTTTCGTCCCGACCTGAAACACCGACCGGTGGTGGTGCTGTCGAACAATGACGCTGCGTGGTGGCGCGCTCACGCGAAGCCAAAGCCCTGGGAATCAAGATGGGGGTGCCTGCCTATCAGGTGCAGGATCTGATACGCCAGCATGGCATTACCGCTTTTTCCAGCAACTATGCGCTGTATGCCGATCTTTCAGCGCGGGTGATGAGTATTCTGGAGTCTTTAACACCGCGAGTCGAGATTTACTCCATCGATGAAGCTTTTCTCGATCTGAGCGGCATTGATCACCTGTTATCGCTAGAAGACTTTGGCAAGCAACTGCGGGAAAGCGTTTATCAATGCACCGGAATCAGCGTCTGTATCGGCATGGCGCCCACCAAAACCCTCGCAAAGCTGGCCAATTATGCGGCTAAACACTATCCAGGCACAGGGGGCGTAGTGGATTTAACCTCCCCGGGTCGCCAGCGCAAGCTGATGGCGTTATTACCCGTTGATGAGGTCTGGGGCATCGGTCGGCGTTTGTCTCAACGCCTGAAAGCAGAGGGTATCCAGACGGTGCTGGACCTGGCGAATGCGTCCCCCAAGCAGATTCGCCGCCATTACTCCGTGGTGGTCGAGCGCACTGTGCGTGAGCTAAATGGTGAGTCCTGTCTGGAACTGGAAAGCATCGCGCCGACCAAAAAGCAGATTGTCTGCAGCCGCTCGTTTGGTGAGCGTATTACCGAGTTCAAGCTGATGCGTGAAGCCATTAGCGAATACACCGCCCGCGCCGCCGAAAAGCTGCGCCAGGAACAACGCCGCGCGAAAGTGCTGACTCTGTTTCTGCGCACCAACCGCTTTAACCCGGCCGAGCCGCAATACACGCCGTCACTCACCACGGAACTGCAACTGCCAAGCGATGATACCCGTGATCTGGTAGCGGCTGCCGTGCGTCTGTTAAATAGCGCATGGCGTGAAGGTTACCGCTATATGAAAGCCGGGGTGATGTTATCTGACTTCTATGAACCAGGCACCTTTCAGCCCAGCCTGTTTGAAGAGTACCACGCTCACCCCAATGCCGACGCGCTGATGTCGGTACTGGACAGAATCAACCACAGCGGCAAAGGCCGGGTGTTTTTTGCCGTACAAGGCACGAAAAAAGACTGGCAGATGAAACGCGGCTACCTGTCGCCAGCTTATACTACCTGCTGGAAGGATTTACCCTGGGTTAACTAAGATGCCAAACCCACAACCACCTATGTATTGCGTATTCTGAACACCATGACATAAAACAAGGGCAACACTACCAAGGTTAATGCCGTTGCAAATAACAAACCGAACATGACCGTCACCGCCATGCTCTTGAAGAATGGATCGACCAGCAACGGAGCCACACCCAAAATCGTAGTCAACGCGCCAAGCACAACCGGGCGTGCACGACTAATACAAGCCTCCACAACCGCCGTATACGCTTGCTGCCCCTCTCGGATACGACTACCCGCTTCGTCTACCAGCACGATGGCATTCTTGACCATCATACCGATCAGACTCAAAAATCCGAGTATCGCCATAAACTCAAAGGGCGTCCGAAACACAACAAGGCCAACCACTACACCGATCATCGCCAAGGGAGCGGTCATCCAGATCACCAAGGGTTCTCTAAAGGCATTAAACATAAACACAACTGCCAGGATCATAGCCGCAAAACCAAAAGGCGCAGAAACAGCCAACCCCGCATTCGCCTCACGCGAAGCGTCATACTCACCATACCATTGCAACTTGTAACCCGGTGGCAATGGAATAGATTCAATCACAGGGCGGATCTGATTGAACACATCGCTGGTCAGTATGCCGGGTGCCGGATCGGCCTGAACAATGAGTGTAGGTTCACGATTTACGCGCCGGATAATGGCATCCTGCCAAACCACATCAACAGACTCCAACAGCTGGTTCACCGGCACACTCCGCCCAGCTACCGGACTGAACACTTCCGTGTTTTGAATCACACCGGGTTGCTCACGTTCAGCCACAGGTGCACGCACAATCAGCGGTACCAGGTCATCACCTTCTCGATAAATACCTATTTGTCGACCACTGAGCGTCTGTGCCAAGGCTGCATTCACATCCGCTCCCGTCAGTCCGAGGCGCTGTAACTGTTCCTGGCGCCACTGAGGCTGCGCGACCGGCACTTGTTGACGCCAATCATCCTGAATAGCAATCAGTGCAGGATCGGCTTGCATCAGAGCTTTGGCCTCCTCAGCAAGACGACGCAGTACAACCGGATCAGGCCCGGTAAAGCCCGCCTCGATTTTTTTACCGCCACCACGGCCGAGCATAAACTTCCACACTTTGACTGAGGTATCCGGCAGCATCTCCGACAGTTCGCCTTGCAAACTTTCCACCAGCTCTGCAATATGCCCCTGATCATCCACGTTAATCAGTAACTGCGCAAAGGCCGGATTTCTCGGTTCAGGCGAGTAGGTCAGCATAAAACGCAGCCCACCTCCACCGATAAAGCCGGTGGTGTTTAATACACCCGATTTTGAAGAGACATGCTGCTCAGCCAAGGCCAGAATATCCGCCGTGCGCCTGATATCACTCCCCTGTGGCAGATAGAGATCAACCACAAACTGAGGACGTTCAGAGTCTGGCATAAAGCCGGGTGTGATAAAGCGTGCCCCCCATGCAGCACTCATAAGTGCAACCAGCAGCAGTGCTATCGAAAGCACTCTATGACTCAACACCCAATGCAACAGGCTTGCATAGGCACGGGTTATACAACTTTGCCCACCGCCTTCGACCTGACGCGGTACTTTCAGGAACTGGTAGCACAGCATCGGGGTAACCGTAATGGCAAACAGCCAGCTGAGCAGCATGGAGTAGAGAATGACCCAGAAGAGTGAACCGGCGTATTCTCCCATGTCACTGGGTGATAAACCGATAGCGCTGAACGCCAGAATACCAACTAAAGTGCCTCCTAACAGTGGCCAGATGGTACTGCGAACAACGGCTGAAACAGCCTTTTTACGCTCTTCACCGCGTTGTAAACGCACCATCACACCATCACTGACTACTATGGCGTTATCGACCAGCATACCCAGTGCAATGATCAAGGCACCCAATGAGATACGCTGCATGGCAATATTGTCCATGAGCATGATAATCAGGGTACCTGCCACCGTCAGCAAGAGCACAAAGCCGATGATCAGCCCCACTCTCAGCCCCATGAACAGTAGCAATACCACAAACACAATTGCCACGGCGGCCAGTAAGTTGGATACAAATGCAGCCACCGCTGTACTGACAGATTCAGACTGTAACGAAATCGGATGCAGCTCCATGCCGACCGGACGCAAATGCTCCAGTTCGCTCAAGCGCTGCTGCACGGCAGCTCCCATGCTGACAACATTACCACCCTGAACATTGGATATGCCTAAACCTATCGCCCGCTGACCATCAAACGTCATCATCATACCCGGCGGCTCGGCATAACTGCGTACAACCCTGGCGATATCAGATAAGCGCAGCACCGTATTTTCCGGACCCAGACCAATTTGCAGCTGTTTCAGATCGGTAAAATCACTGACACTACGCTGAGGAATCACCGGCACACGCAAACCATCTGCCAGAATATCGCCCGCAACAGTAATCAGGTTCTGCTGCTGTAACACTTGGTAAACTTGCTGAGAATTAAGCCCAAAATGCGCCAGGCGCTCTCGCGACAGCTCGATAAATATCCGCTCTTGGGGGCCAGCCAGCAAAGCTGTACGTGCCACCCCCGGAACCAGAGCCAATTCTTTGGAGAGTTGATCCACATAATGATACAACTCCCTGTCGCTGAATCCCTCTGCCGTAATAGCATAGAACTGCGCGTATACATCAGCAAAATCATCATTGACCAGGATGGGGCCTGTACCTGGCGGCAGTCCGCGTTGTGCATCTGCCAGCTTGCGCCTGAGAATATCCCAGACTTGCTGCAACTCAGCATGGCTGCGAGCAAACTCCATTTTGATCTCGACAGTTACCTCGGAGTAGCCCTGCTTGGAAACCGACTTGACCTGTTTCACTTCCTGCAGCATCTGTACAGCCGCTTCAATCCGGTCAGTCACCTCCTGAGCCACCTCCTGAGCACTGGCACCCGGGTAGGTGGTAATAACAACCGCCTTGCGAATAATAAATTCAGGGTCTTCAAACCGGGGCAGCTGTTCATAACTCAGATAACCACCCAACAAAATCAATACAATCACAACCCAAAGGCTGGTGCGTTTAGCAACCGAATAAGCAGCAATATCCATCAGCTTTCAGCTCCACTGCCATCCAGTGGTCTTAGTTTCATCCCCTCACGAACACGGCTCACCCCAGCGGTAATAATCCTGTCTCCCGAATTCAAACCCGAACGCACAAATACGCGGTCACCGACCAGCTCACCCACTTCCACAGGCTGCAATACCGCTCGACTTTGCGCATCAAGCATCCATACAAACTGACCTCCCTGATTGTCAGGTACAATCGCACTTAAGGGGATACTGACATAATTTTCAGCATCGTGTTGTGAAGCAAAAACACGCGCTGACATACCCGGTAAAATATTAGCTTCACCCTTATCATGTAAATCCAATATGACCTGATAGGTCTGGGTTACAGGATCAGCTTCAGTGGAAAAAAACTTGAGTGTCAGGGGAAAGGGTTGTTCCAACCCAGGAATTTCAGCAAAAGCGCCACTGCGACGAGCAGATTGAAGCACAACCTGATCAGGCACCTGAATGACCACTTCAAGATCCTGCAAATTCTGTATGACCAAAATAGACTGATTTGCAGCAACGCGAGAAAAATCCTCAACCAGCTTACGACCTATCACCCCATCAAATGGTGCTTTAAGTACTGTTTCTTCAAATGCCAGCTGTGCAGTACTGAGCTTATTGGCGGCCAGACTGCGTTGAGTCTCCAACCTTTCCAGGTCTCTGCGCGAAATAGCCTGAGTGCGTTCAAAAATAGCCAAACCACGCCGATAATCTGCATCGGCTGAATTAAATTCGGCCTGAGCTGAATTCAAAGCCGCTCTCAGTTCCCTATCATCAAGGCGCGCCAGCTCATCACCACGCTGGACCGTCATGCCTTCATTGACCAACACTGCTTCAACACGCCCGGCTACCTTGAACGCCATTTCAGCGCGCTGAGCAGATCGTATCGTGCCATTGAAAACCAGGCTGGAACCAGAGACAGATTCAACGGTCTCTATGCGTGCCGGGCGAATAATATCTTCCGCCGGAGCCGCAACCGGCTCTGTAGAGGAATCACATGCAGAGAGAAACCCAACCACAAGGGCCAGCACTATAAACTTGATAAGTGCCACAAAACGACTTTTCCATAGCGTCATTGCATATGCCTCCTGCATTCTTAACTCAAGCCTCAGCTACTTCAGTCGTAACAACACAACCAGGAAACAGCTAACCTAGCCAGTAATGCAAAGTTTTAGTTAATAGCACTACTACGAAGAAAGCATGAGCCTGGATTGAGAAAAAGTCTATTAAATTGAGCCTGTTTACCCATATTTCAGGCCATAACCCTATACAGCATCACTGCCAACGCTGAGGATCAATATCCACTATCGTTTGCCCCACCGGCGCCAGCGCAATCAGTGCCAGCTTCATATGCTGAATTCCAAATGGAATGCCGATAATGGTGACAAAACAGAGCAACGCCGCCAGCAAGTGACCAATCGCCAACCAGATACCGGCAAAGATAAACCAGATGATATTACCCATCATCCCCAAACAACCGGTACCAATATCCTCCCTGCCATTGACGAAACGACGGTTGACCGCCTGTTTGCCAAACGGCCAGAAAGTAAATAAACCGATCACAAAGCAGGAGCGTGCCCAGGGAATACCCACAATGGTAATCAGAGCCAACAGTCCTGCCAGCCACCAGGCCAGACCCATCACCAGCCCACCCAGCACAAACCAAATTATGTTACCCAGTAGTCGCAGCATCTAACACCTATTCCTTATTCAGCCAAGCATACAGAACTTTAATTATCATCTAACTCTCTTGCCAATTCCTGTTCTATCTCTTCAACACTCGGCAAACTCGATTTCAGATTTTCAGGCAGGGCTTGATTATGTCCCCACGGAATGAGCACTAATTGCGCAACAGCCTGTTGCGTAATTGCAACATCCTGATTCCAGAAGATATACCACTGCCTAATTAGTTCCAGATTACGTTTTGAGAAACCTTTAATCTTGGGAAACTCGGCCATCAGATCCTGACTGAGCTGAGCTAAAACCTTCTCCCCACTGGCTGAATTTTTGCTTTTCAACGATTTCACCGCCCAGTTGCCAGTAAAATTCCAGCAAGGTAGTGTTAACTGCTACGGCGGCTTTGAGTTGACGTTGACGGAACGATGTTTTGATATGACCCAGCCACTGCTTGTAGTCCGTTTGCTGGCTGATTGGTTTCTGATTGCTCATAGCATCCATGCTTTCCAGAATATTTATAGCTAATGATCAGTCTACACGCTATTAATAATGCCCACTAGACTACTATTTACTCTCAAAGGAACGCAGTTGCACAAAAAATAATACCAACTACAGTAAATTGCCTAAAGATCGAAGTAACTGCTGTCCTTGCTCAGTAATCAGCCAACCCAAAGCCGCGCAGTTTACAATACAGGTGATCCAGAACACATTACGAAACGATTCTTTTCGGGTTTTGTGTCTCAAGCTTTGTTGCGCAAATACAGCCCCGGGCCAACCACCTAATAATGAGCACAAGTGCAAGGTACTCTCTGGGGTCCTTCTGCCACCATTTTGAGCTTGCCGCTTATCTATCCAGTAGAGTACATAGGTCGCCAGGCTTAATCCCAGATACAAGAAAACAGTCTCAACGGCAGATGTGCAAACAACACACTCAATAACATAAACACCAGAAACACACAGGCAATCCATACAGAAAAGTGGCTGCCTTTATTACCAGCTTGCACCGACGCTCTGATTTGATCAGCCGAAAAGGCAATCTGCTCAGCACGAACCCTGCCCCTGGAGTCTTGACCCAAGCTGTATGTTACGAGCTGTCCAACTTCAGGCGCCGTCTCCTGTTGGAAAAACTACTGATATGGAAGAATATATCCTTTCCATCAATAAGTGGCTGAATAAAGCCACAGCCTTTAGCATCATTCCAAGCCTTGATTTTTCCCTTCTGACGCATTCTCGACACTCCGAATCTTTATAGCTGCAAGGTTAAGACTTGCCGTACAATATCCCCATGAACCTTACTACCCTTTCACCCACTTCACTAGATAATCCACTCTATTACCTGCGTAATGCCCAGCAGGTAATCCAGTTGTGTCTGAACCAATATGCCGATTTGCTGCGGCCAGACGAGATTAAGCAGCTGGAACAGCTATTGTCACTGGATGAGCCAGCACAGGCCTTGCTGATCCGCATGGTGATGCGTAAGGGTGTGCTGTTTCGCCAGGATAATCTGAGCTACAACGAAGTGCCTGATCTGCAAGCCGCACTGCAACACTTGCTAGCAGCGGGGCTGATTGATGATCAACCTGTGTTGTCACTAGAGGCACTGTGTGATCTCTGCCGACGTGAAGAGTGCTTGTTGCTGGCACGCCATCGTCTGCCGGAGAACAGATTGACTGCGTCCATGCGCAAATCGGATCTGCTGGCGGTGCTCCTCGAGCAGGACGCTGATCAGCAAAGTCTGCACAGCTGGTGGCCAGAACCGCCCTTTGAGCTGGTGGAACTGCGCTGCAACTCCTTGTTTGACCGTTTGCGACTGATGTTCTTTGGCAACCTCTATCAAAGTTGGTCAGAATTTGTGCTGACAGAGCTGGGCCTGCAGCAGTTTGAGCCGGTTTTATTCACCTCGGAGTCCAGGCCGTTTCAACGCCGCGACGAGGTCGACCTGTATCTACAGTTACAGCGGTTACGAGAACAGGTCGTGGCCGGTGAAGATATAGAGGCCGTGAGCCAATCGCTGCCCGAGCCGATTGACTGTGACTGGATTCACTATCGCTATCAGAAAGTGCTGTTTCAACTCGGACGAGAGGCTGAGCGGCGCCAGCAGATTGAATTGGCATTGCAGCTTTACCAGCAGAGTCAACATCGTGAGGCGCAACTACGCACGCTGAGACTGCCAAGGAAACGCGAATCACCCGAACGCGTATTTACCTTGGCAACGCAAGCATATGCACAGTTACTCCAGCCTGAAATACGGGTCGGATTACAGCGTATTCAGCAGCGTTGTGCACGTAAAGCTGGCCTGGATTATCGGCCACCGGAATCCATCAAGGTACCGGTCCATTCGCTGACCCTGCCCAAACCTGCACATGGGCGAGTCGAAAACGCCGTAATCGAACACCTGTCGGATACAGACACTCAGTTGTTTCATGTCGAAAATCAGCTATTTACCGGGCTGTTTGCGCTGCTGATCTGGCCCGCCCTGTATACGCCGCTGCGCGGTGCCTTTTTCAACCCCTTTCAATCAGGCCCCGCCGATCTGTTCCGACCCGGTTTTACTGAAGGTCGGTCCGAGCTGATTGAATCAGCTTTTCAGCAGTTGCTCACGGGTGCTTATCGGGACACTATCCTGCAGCACTTTGAACAAAAACAGGGTATCAGTTGCGCGTTGATCTACTGGCCCAGCCTGCAACCCGAACTGATTGAAACCGCACTGGAGCTAATTCCGGCCACGCACCTTGAAGCGATTTTTCAACACCTGCTACTCGACCTCCGCCACCACCGCCGTGGTCTGCCCGATCTGATCGAACTGAACCGCGCAACTGGGTGCTACCGCCTTATTGAAGTGAAAGGCCCGGGGGATCGTCTGCAGGACCATCAGCGTTTGTGGATTCAGGCGATGCTGGAGCACGACATTCCGGTGAGTGTGTTGCAGGTAGCTGGGATGAGGCAAACGTGTGAAAGTAGCCGTACGCTCCTTGTGCGAGTTTGCCGCACGCGAAGGCAGCCTGGAACATCGTTACACGCCCTCACCTACAACGGATGAAGGGATTAAAGGGCACCGAACCCTGCAGTCCCGAAGACCCAATGGCTACCAACCGAATACCTGCTGGAAGGTGAATGTCTGGGCATTCAGTTACGTGGTCGTGCCGATGGCTACTTACCCGATCACAGGTCGAACGAGCACACGCCCCTGGTGGAAGAAATCAAAACCCACCGCGGTGATCTTACCCGTATTGGCCCCGGACAAAACCACCTGCATGAAGCCCAGCTCAAGGTATACGGCGCTCTGCTTTGCCAACGGGATAATCTCAGCCAGGTCCAGCTTCGACTGGTGTACTACGATATTGCTCAGGATCGGGAAACCCCGTTTGAGCAGCTATGGAAGCGTCAGGATTTGGATGATTTTCTGACGCTATTGTGCAGCCGTTATCGCGACTGGCACCAACAGGAGTCGGCGCATCGACAACTACGCGATCAGGCGTTGATGACGCTCACCTTCCCCTTCACGGATTTCCGGCCTCATCAGCGTCAACTCAGTGAAACGGTGTACAAAGGCATCTGCACCGAACATACCCTGTTGCTGGAAGCACCGACTGGCATCGGCAAAACCATCGGCGTCAGCTATCCGGCCTTGATGGCCATGCCCAGACGCCAGCTCGACAGGCTGTTTATACTCACCGCACGTACTACGGGGCGTCAGTTGATCCTCGATAGTCTGCAAGGCCTGCAGGCATCCAGGGACACCCAGTTACCTCTGAGAATACTGGAACTCACCGCGCGTGACAAAGCCTGTGAATACCCGGATCGCGCCTGTCAGGGCGAGTCCTGTCCCTTGGCGGATGGCTTCTTCGATAGATTACCTGCCGCCCGACAAGCCGCCGTCAATGCCCGCTGGCTGGACCGGTCAAGTATCCGAGTGCTCGCAGCTGAACAGCGTATTTGCCCCTACTATCTTGCCCAGGAACTGGCACGCTGGTCAGATGTAGTGGTCGGTGATGTGAACCACTACTTCGATCAACAGGCACTGCTCTATGGCCTGACCCGACAAAACGACTGGCGGGTTGTGCCTTGATCGATGAAGCCCACAACCTGATTGATCGCGCCCGCGGCATGTACTCCAGCCAGCTCAGTCAGTCGCAGTTTCGCCAGGTAGCCCGCACAGCACCCAAGGAACTCAGCACCACCTTTCGGGCGGTTCAACGGGCCTGGAACCAACTGATTAAATGCCATCTGGATAGCATGCCAGCTCTGATCTACAAACTGTGCGGTTTTATTTGCCTGAGGTGCCGACTGAGTTGAATGGCGCCCTGCTACGTCTGGTCCGGGACCTGACTGACTACATGACAGAGCACCCTGTACAGCCAGAACTGCAAGCCTTGCTGCTGGACTCGATAGGTTTTATGAAATTGGCCGAACTCTTTGCTGATCATTCACTCTGTACACTGAAAGTGACGCAGGAAAAAGGTAAAGGAAAGCGCCCGGCGTTCAAGGCCAGCCTATCGATACAGAACCTGATTCCGGCTGACTTTCTGACACAGCGTTTCCGCCAGGCCCAAGCCTGTGTGCTCTTCTCAGCCACGCTCAATCCCGCACACTACTATCAGGATCTGTTGGGATTACCGGAGAAGACCCGTTGGCAATCCATTCCAAGCCCTTTCTCAGCCAGACAGCTGGAGCTAAGGATCATCCACATCAGCACTCGATTCAATGACCGACAGGGTTCGATTCAACCCATTGTTCAGCGTATCCGGCAGCAGTACCAGCAGGTTCCAGGCAATTACATGGTCTACCTCAGCAGTTTTGCTTATCTGGAACAGCTACAGCATGAATTTGTGACACACTGCCCGGATATACCTGTTATTACCCAGTCATCCGGCATGACCGAACAGGCCCGAGATGAATTTATACAAGCCTTCCGGTCAGAACGGGGAAAAGTTGGTTTTGCCGTACTCGGTGGAGCCTTCTCGGAAGGGATCGACCTGCCAGGCGATGCACTGGTCGGCGTATTTATCGCCACACTGGGACTGCACCCTACGATGCCTTTCATGAACAACTGAGCAAACGCCTGCAGACACGCTTTGGCCAAGGCTATAACTACACATACCTTTATCCCGGCATTCGCAAAGTGATTCAAGCCGCTGGGCGGCTCATTCGCACCCCGGAAGATACCGGTATCATCGAGTTGATAGATGATCGTTTCGGCCGTCAGCAAGTGCGGCCACTGTTGCCGGGTTGGTGGTTTGAGTGATGAATAACCCTCCCCTTTGCAAAGTAGAAATACTCACCAATCGCCAGCTGTCTTTATCGGCAACACATGATGCGCTGGTTCTTCATAAGGATGAGCTGCGATCATGGCCGCCATCACCGCCTTGATCATTGACTCTTCACATACCATTTCCACTCGATATTCCGGCACTCGCTCCAAAGCCCCCACCGATCCAATATGAGGACTCGCCCCCGCCAAGGTCGGAACTGCCCCTGCCCCAGCACCCTCCAGGCACACTGATCGTAATCGCCAATCTGCCCGGCACCGGCTGCAGACATCGATTCGATCAAGCGATCAACATGACTTTCCGGGACATACACAACTACCAGATACATAAAATAACTCCGCGTTGTTTTATTAATTTTGTTAGATTAGTACTTTCGCGATGATAGCTGCCAGGGTCAGCCGTCAGCAAATGCCGCTGCTGTAGTTTGCTTAGTGGTTGACTGAGTTATCGCCCTTCCAAGTCGCTGAAAATACTCCTCAAATGCCTGATTAATTTGCACTCGCTGCTCACCCTGTGGAAACAAACCCATCTCGGCTTCTTTGGAGGCTTTGCTACCCTTCACCAGAAAATGGTTACAAATAGCATGATCTTGCACAAAGGCTTCAAACGCACGCGCCGCCATCTCTTCCGGCAAGCTCCAGTAGATGCTGTTGAGATTTTCATCCACAGCAGCAGAGGCCTTGAACAACGCACTCGGTTGCTTTCCGGTGGAATCCAGAAAGATCGCCTTAAAACAGGCATAAAGGGCATCATTCAATGGATGAGGAATCCGGGTCCAGTCATGCAGCCAGGCACTGGATGCAAATAGCCCACGCGGAGCGTCACTAAAGCACTTATCCGCCAGGTAATGATCCAGTGCGTGAAACCACTCATGTGCGATACTGCCAGGACCGGCATTCTTGGCTAATGAAAAGCAGCGTGTCGCTGGCTGATAATGCGCCGCAACACCAGGACGACCACCAATACCGTATTGGAATGCCAGACAGCCTCTGAGCGATACTACCTCTTCATTCGCATTTAGTATCAGCATCAAGTCACAGAGTGCATCGTAAAAATGCACCGCCGCCTGCTCGCTCTCAGCAGGCTTCACCCAACGACCTATCTCAATACTACGGAAATTAAAACGTCTGCGTAGCGTCACAAAATCAACCAGCTCTCCAAACCGGTGATCAGGACCACGACGATAAAATCTGGGCATACTAGCGTTGTTTGTATTGTCTGGAACAATACGCTCTACTAACTTCGGGACTGCGTAGTTGCAAATGCTTGGTAACACGGCCACTGACGCGCTCACGCCACAACCTGAAGCTTGAACGCTTTAGCTGACCTCGCATAAGCGCAATGACTTGCGGCTCTGTCAATCCGAATTGCTGATAAATAGCTTCAAATGGCGTCCGGTCTTCCCAGGCCATTTCAATCACTCTTGATGTTTCATCTTCAGAAAAGTGCATAACAGGAACTATCTCACAAAAGTGTTGTTAGGAATCAACTAGCTTTGCGAGGAGCGTTTGGATTTCCTTCACACCTGAAAAAAGTACCAAAACCTGTGTACCCTATGTTACTGAAAACCTGAGCATGCACCAACGCATTAACTACGGTAGAGTGTTTTGATTAAATGAAAACCAAACTGGGTTTTCACAGGGCCATGGACTTTGTACAAGGCTTGGTAAAGACTACCTGATCAAAGGCTTTAACCATCTGCCCTTTGCGAAACTCACCTAAATCCCCACCGCGTTTTCCAGATGGGCAAATAGAGTGTTTCTTCGCCAATGAAGCAAAATCGGCACCTTTTGCCAGCTTTTCCTTTAATTTTTGCGCCTCTTCTTCGGTTTTGACTAAAATATGTACTGCGCTTGCCGTTGCCATAATTGCACCTATAGAATTTTTGATCATTTTATAGACTGAGGCTTTTTCATCAAAGCGCTGGTTTAGTTTTTTGTAAAACTTAAAGGAGTACTGCCGGGTGTGAGACAGACTTTGCAGAAAGGGAGGAAACAGCAGCGCCTTGGCGCTACTGCTCTATTCAGGACGCTGGCAGTTTAGAACTTCAGGCTGGCAACAAGCGACACTTGATGTGATGAGTATTCGCTGTCGTTCCAGTCATAGTCATAAAGGGCCTTGACCGCCCATGTATCCGTATCGCAATTGCATGAAAGAAACGTGATACCCGCGCCAACATTATACAGATTTTTATCCTGCTCTATCCCCTGCGCGTTGAAACTTGCTCCGCCGCCAGTGAATGCCGCATTCTGTGACATCGTGGTCGAGTTGAAATCATGCATCCACTTGGCATGCACCTCTGGAGCATAGAAGTTGCTACCTGAACGAATAATACGCTCGGCTTTCACGCCCAGTGTGGATTGAACCAAGTTGTAATCCTGGCTATCAATATTCAGATTCAAATCACCCGCGCCCTTTTCCGTATAGCTGTCGACACGAACATGAGATGCCCGCAATGAGGCGATCGGCGTAATAATTGTTTCGTTTACCTGATAATGCCTACCTACGCTGACGATGCCAGAGTATTGCTGTCCAGTGTAATCAGACGTCGCGGTACGATTAACACCAGGAAATACGATGCTGCGTTCGCTTTCGTAACTGTTGACACCGACTGTCACAGCGGCCTGAACAAACACAGGACCGGTGCATGATGTAAATAAGCGGTGATTTGATAAGAATCGATATCAGTGCTGCCCGATGCGTTGTTAGCATCGATTGCACTCTTAGCATAGCCGCCGCCAAGACCCACGCGGGTTTGGTGGTTCAATGGCTTGTCATAGGCGAGCATCAGACCGAAGGCTTCGGTATCATAACCGTTCATACTATTGATACGGCCCTGTTCACCCTCACTACCAAAGCCCTGCGCCCACCATTGACCTTTTTGCTCGGCGTCCATACATGCATTCAAATCTACCGGCTCATCGGACTCACTGGGTTCACAGTTGGTATCGCAACAGATTGTCTGAGTCCGGTCAGCTTGCGCCATCCAAATGTCATCAAACAATCGCGTCGTTTGAGCGGCTACCCAGGGTGCCGCCAGATTGGTATCGCCAGGTGCGAGTTGAGCCAGCGCATCATTAATCGCATCCGCCGTAGGAAGTACAGCTATGGCGTCCTGGACACTCAGAAGATCAGAGCCAACAGGCGCATTCACATCCAGAACCGAAGCTACTGCCAGAGCGCCTGGCGCGGTAACCAGAGAGTCCAGCGGGGCAACTCCTGTCAGTTGAAGATCAACATTACCAAGGGTCGTTGGTAAACCGGTAAAGGTGTAACGCGGACTATTGTTGATAACGTTTACCGGTGCATCATCAGTGCCCGACGGTGATTGCACTATCCGGTAGGTGGTACCTTCTGTCAGTGCGCCAGTGACGGTTGGGATCACGGTAATGCCGCCGGCATCAATGTTGGAACTACCGCTAGTGACGATTCTTCCGAACACAGCATCGCTGGCAAACGTGGTAGAAATCGTTCCACCAGCATTCGTAGTTAATGCTCCATCGATGTTTAAGGTATTCGTACCAAGGTTGAATGAACGTGCTTGAACGGCACCAATTACCGAGGCATTACCACCATCCACATTGATTTGTTTCAGGCCGTTTGCCCCTCCAATGGCACCATCAACGAGACTGCCCCCGCCAAGCGTCAATGTACCGGTGTTAGCGGTAAGGGTCGTGATAGCACTAACGAACTGACCACCTGAACCGATATTAATAAAACCATCACTTTGAAAAATGGTGTTTGCCGCCGTAACGCCAAAATTGAGGTTACCATTGAAGTTAACGGTTCCGGTGCCACTGACATTGAACGTAGTTGCAAAAACATCCCCGTTAAAGTTCACCGTTGTTGCAGCAGCGCCTGCGGTAATCGTACCAAAGCTATTACCGCTCGTACCCGTGAATCCCGTCACCGTAGAACTGCCTTCAAACAGGATGTTGGCATCTTGCAGTACACTGTCGGTTATAATGCCACCGCCAACATCATTAAGACTATTGATGTTGATATCCGGCCTGATGGTCAAAAGTCCAGCGCCCGCTGTATCGACACCGGTTTCTTGCCCCACACTATCGCCTGGAGCGTCACCGAAGAGATAAGGCAGTGCAACTGACTGGCGAGCCATGCTATGCGGCGCCCAAGACACGATGACAGCCGCTACAGCGGCTGAAATTAATTTTACTTTCAAGAAGGATACTCAACTAGGTTAGTTACGCTATTAGGCAGGCGATCACGGAGCGTGGCAATTGAGAAAGTCAAAATTTTTTCGCATTAACGCCATTTTCACAAAGCTTCATCTGAGAATATAATACGAGTGGTAAAAGCGCGTCTGTGCGTTACCGCACTTATAGAAAAATAAATTCTGGAAACCGAGACCTGAACAGATGCAGCAATACGCAGGCTGGCTTGGCAGGGAAACACATCAGAAGGAGTAAAGGGTATCGCATAGTCAAGGATCTGAAGATGTCCAGGAACACTATAGCGAAGATACAGAACGGAACAGAGGGGAACTAAGCCCCTCTTATGATTTATTTAAATTAGATCATACTAATTTATTTTCATACCTGTTTTCTAACCAAATTCTTTTAGAAAGCCATAGTATATGATAAGGCCAACCAAGCATCAGATTTCTCAGACTTAGTTGTTCCATTTAACATTACCGATAATTTTCCTACACCAACCTCACCTTCAAGACCAACACCAGCCTTGAGCCAATTCTGCTTGTATAATTCACCGGCAACATTAAAACTAAAACCAGCTTCAGAAATTTGCCCCGTGGTATTGGATGCTCTGCCATCAAAGCGGTGAGCAGCTTCTAAGTTAGCTACAAAATTCATGTTAATCGAATTTATAGGTGTTGCAGAATTGATCCCCACACGAAGCTCTGTAATTTCATCTTTGCGCTTATCGAATTGTGCTGGGAAATCCCCACCTTTTTCTGTGTAAGCATCTAACGTTGATTGATTATAAGATAAATCAACATAAGGACTTATACTCGTATTTGTAACCGAAAAAGCATCAACCCAATCAACACGGCACGTAAACCCCATGTGTTGCTATCAACACTACCTGAAGAGAAATTATGCAGGCCATCAACTAAGTAGCCACGTTTTATATCGATATCACCCCAGTGATTGTAAGCACCTATAGTGGCAAAGACACCATTTTCAGCGGACAAAGGAATGATGGTTTCAAGCATGAGATAAAGGCCATCGGCATCTACTTCACCAGAGCTGATCAGCTTTTGATCAGCCCATGTTTGCCCAACTGCCAGATTGAGCTGAAAAGGACCGTAATTATAACCAGCACCAAACTCAGCTAACCCAACCTGACCATCTCGATCTCCATGATTATCAGTACCGAAATCACCGGCAACCCAAAATGCTTTTTCTTGAGGTGCGACATAACGGCTCATTGGTCGACTATGAGCACCATGAACAAGTAAGCTTGTAGTGGTTAAATTTGTAGTCAATCCGTAAGAGGAAGATAGAAGTGAGGGAGCTGCATCAGCCAAAGTATACACGGGTGTAACTGTAGATAGCCCAAGTAAAAAACTACCTAATGAGAAATAGGTCGGACCAGTTGTAAATGAAAAGCTACCATCGCTGTTAATACTTTCACTCGTTTGGTTATTTTTGCTATTAGAGTTAACAGCCCTTATAGTTAAGGTTCCATTCGAATAGTCAAAAACAAAGGCCGGAGCAAAACCAGTGTAGTCAAAATCAGTCCATAAACTGCTATATACTCCAGAAATAAGATTTTGACCGCTAACAGCATCAGCGATCGTCACATTAGAAGCATATCCCTGACCAATAATTGCATTAACAGTAGACCCGCCAGATAAAATACCAACAATGTTTATTCTGGCTGAATTTCCATTACCAAGTTCACTAGTAGAAGTAACCGTAATACCTCTTCCATCAGTAAAAGTTAACGTTGTTAACTCACTATTGGTATTTGGTAAGTAGAAGGTATTGGGAGACTGCTGAGAAAACCCTGCCCCATCGGAGGAAATGCTAGTACCGTCAACAGTAAAAGAATCAGCGTTAACCAAACCAGAAAATATAATGGTAGAGCCAATCACTAAGCTAAGCGTTGTTTTTCGAAATTTTGATATAGCCTTTAACATTGCTAACCTCATCTATGTGAACTTAAGCAATGTTAAATCAACTCTGCCCATTTAGGATTTTAAGTAAAATAAATTCAATTAAAGGCTGTAAGAGTATGGTAAAATTGTGTGATAAACAAGGAAAAAACATTCTTCCTAATTTACAGACTTGAGCGAGCTATTGATACATTCTTAGTTGGCGGTCAGAGAGGGATTCGAACCCTCGATACGTTGCCGTATACACACTTTCCAGGCGTGCTCCTTCAGCCACTCGGACACCTGACCGTTTCGTATTGAGCGGCGCATTTTAGCAGACTAACTGCAAAGCACAAGAGGAATGCCGCTAAATATAGGTTATAATCCGTTTTTTTCAGAATCAAGCCAACTGGATAGACAATGGAAACTGTTACTTTTTTAAAATGCCTGAGTGACTCTACCCGCCTGCGTATTACCAATCTGCTGCAGCAGCAGGGTGAGTTATGCGTTTGTGAATTGATGACATCACTGCAAGAGTCACAGCCTAAAGTCTCTCGTCACCTGGCTCAATTGCGTAACTGTGGGCTGCTCAAAGATGAGCGGCGTGGGCAGTGGGTTTACTACCGGATTAACCCGACTTTACCTACCTGGGCCACGGATATATTGAATGCTTGCAGTCAGGGGGAGCGAAACCAGTTAATATCTGACCAGCAGAACCTGCTCAACGAGCAAACAGATGATCCTTGTGGACAACAAATCACTCTGTAACAACTACCCTTATTCATCCATCTGATACCTTGGAGTTTTTTTCCATGCTAATACCGATTATTGCTATTGTGTTCGGTCTGGCGCTGCTTGTCTGGAGTGCTGACCGCTTTATCGACGGCGCTGCTGCTACAGCACGCTATGCCGGTATGCCGCCGTTATTAATCGGAATGGTCATTATAGGTTTTGGCACCTCGCGCCTGAGCTATTTATTTCTGTCTTGTCAGCCACACAGGGCAATCCTGGCCTGGCATTGGGTAATGCTTATGGTTCCAATATCGCCAATATCGGCCTGATTCTTGGGCTCACCGCGCTACTCAGCCCGATCGCAGTCAATGCATCGGTCTTACGTAAAGAACTCCCCATACTGGCAGGCATTACACTGCTATCCGGTTTATTGCTGCTAAATGGTCAGATTTCTCGTCTGGACGCAGGCATTATGCTGATAGTGTTTGCGCTCATTATGGGCTGGAGCATTCACGAAGGACTCAAAGGCCGCGCTGAACCCATTATCGGGACCACAGAAGTCGAGGAAGTTGCCGGTGAAATGACGCTAAAACAAGCGATATTCTGGCTGCTGCTGGGTTTAATCCTGCTGATGCTAAGCTCTCGCGTATTGGTTTGGGGCGCAGTTGATATTGCCACGTCACTGGGTGTGAGTGATCTGATTATTGGTCTGACTATTGTTGCTGTCGGTACGTCTTTACCCGAGTTAGCGGCTGCCTTCGCTTCTATTCGTAAAGGGGAGCATGATTTGGCATTGGGTAATGTGATCGGCTCCAACCTGTTCAACACCCTTGCGGTTGTCGGTCTGGCCGGATTGATCCATCCATTACAGGTTGACCCGGCTCTGCTCTTGCGGGACTGGCCGGTAATGGCCGCGCTCACCTTCGCCCTCTTTATAATGGGGTATGGTTTTAAAGGCAGAATTGGCCGAATCAACCGGATAGAGGGTGGTGCTTTATTGCTGGTGTTTATCAGCTATACCGGTTACCTGCTGTATAGCATTACAGCTACGGCATCATTATAGGCTAGCCGCAATAAGGCTATCAGGCCGCGCTTAGGGCGATCAGTTCCTGTTCGGGAACTGGACGCCCGAGCAGATAACCCTGCACACTGTCACAACCCTGCGCTTTCAGAAACGCCAATTGTGCTTCGGTTTCCACGCCTTCAGCCAACACTTCGATATTCAGGCTTTTGCCCAGCGCAATCACTGTGATGATAATCGCTTCATCTTTAGGATTGGCACCGATATCACGGGTAAAACTGTAATCGATTTTCAGTCGATCCAGCGGTAGTTGTTTAAGACGATTCAGTGAAGAATAGCCCATGCCAAAATCATCAATCGCCAATCGATAACCTGCATGACGCAGGCTGTTGAGCTGTTCTATGGCATAATCCGGATCTTGCATTATCAGGCTTTCGGTAATTTCCAGCTCAATCTGACTACGGGCTATGCCGTAACGGGCCAGAATGGCATTGATATATTCAATAAAATTTGCTTCCAGTAACTGCTTGGGTGAAATATTGATGGCTACAGGTGGCACCATTTTACCCTGCTCCTGCCACACCAGTATCTGCTCACACGCCAGCTCGATGACCTGCAACCCAGAGGAACAATCAAGTTGGTTTCTTCCGCAAGGGGTATAAATTCCCCTGGGGGCATCATGCCTTTTTCGGGGTGCTGCCAGCGCACTAATACTTCCAGACCACATAAATCGCCTGTTTTCAGCGAGAACTGTGGTTGATAGTGCAACAGTAGCTGGCGTGTATTCAGTGCAATACGTAAATCCTGCTCCAATTGGAACGACAGCACAGCCTGCGCGGTTAGTTGGCTGCTGTATAACTCATAACAGTTTTTACCCTGAGCCTTGGCTTTATACATAGCTGTATCAGCGTGCTTGATCAGTGTATCCAGATCCTGGCCATGCTCCGGAAAGTGACTGATGCCGATACTGGCTGTCATTTGCAGTTTATGCCCATCTATCTGCAGCGGGATGGTACAGAGATTAAGAAACCGCTCGGCCTCCTGCTCGGCACGCGATGCATCACCACTCACCAGAAGAATAAACTCGTCACCGCCAGTACGAAACAGCTCACAGCCATTTACCAAGCGACGACCGAGGTTATTGGCCATACCTTTCAATAAATTATCGCCAACCTGATGCCCCAGGCTGTCATTGATCATTTTAAAACGGTCCAGATCGATAAACAGCAGACTGAAACTGTGTTCAGACACATCATGAATACGTTGACTGACTTGCTCCATCAACATATAGCGATTGGGCAGGCCGGTTAGCACATCATGCCGTGCCTGGTGTGCCAGAGTTCGCGTTTGCCTGGTCACCAGATCCATCAACAGTCGCTCACGGTCATGCATGCTTAATACCAGCATTGCACCCATACATCCAACCAGGACCAGCAGGGTCTGCATAAGCTGCGCATTACTGGCTGGGTGCATGGATAAATAATCTGGTCCGGCCTCGGCGTATACATCCCAGGTCTGCTGCGCGATAGTGACCTGAAATTGTTTATTGAGCAGGGAACGGGCTGCCAATGCAGCCGTTGTAGTAAAAAAAGGAGACTCGGAATCCGCTTCGAATAGCTTGAAATTGATATGCTCAATGCCAGACAGTTCCAAAGCTGCAGAGAACATTTTATCGACAGTAAATACACCGACAACAAAGCCGGTTAGCAGCATATTACCCATTAATGGGTTTTGCTGATCAGATAATACATACACTGGATGCAAAATCAGCATTCCCGGCTCATCCGGAGCCTGGGTCAGATTGAGTATTTGTGTGGCGACTGGCTGCCCCTGCTCTTGTGCCTGAACCACCCAGCGTCGTCGATCTTCTATAGAGAGCAGGTTAAATCCCAGTGCCGCACGGTTGGCATCCCGTGGTTCGACCATCTGTACCGGAATCAGCGGATCCTCCGGGCGCAAGGACTCTCCATACACCCGGTACTCGGGCTCACTTAACAATTTACGGGTAACTGCTTCAAATTCATCCAGATCGTCCCTGGCTACGACCGGATCCCAGGAATACGCACGCACGGAAGGATTATATTGCTGAATATCAGCCACCATATCCCGAAATACATCTGGATTGGCGTCTAACGGGCCGGAGAACTCTTTACCCAGACGAGCCAGGTCGGCGAGATTTTGCTGCACTACCGCCTGTACCTGCGCATCCAGTACTTTGACATCCTGCTCGAAGCTACGCCGCAGTTGCTGATCCAGGTGCGATAAGAAAATCTTATTGATGATCAAGACCGCAAGAATGACCAGCGCAAGCTGTGCGGACAGGCGCAAACGAAGTTTGGTATTGAGCTGCGCTTTGGGCTCCAACAATACCAACAGGAGTGGCGTAACCAGGATGGCGCCGAAGGCGTCGCCCATCCACCAGCTTATCCAGTCATTTAAAAAGCCGGCACTGCCCTGTGAATCAGCCACCATGTGCACAGAAAGTGTGCCAACTGAAGCATTTAAGGTGCAGGTTAAAAAGCCCGCAAATAAAATGAACTTAACCAGACCACGACCACTTTGAGGCCGCAATGGATGAGCATGATTTTTTTTAATCAGATAAGCAGCCAGCGCTGTCTGTAGTGTGGCCCCGGATGCAATCAGAATGGCAGCAAAAACAGCTTCAGGAACAAAAATCTGCTGCCAACTCAGTGGCAACCAGATATTAAACAGTAAATTTCCCAGAAACACGCCCGGCAGAAAAGACGGTCCAAAGCGAATAACCATTGCCAGCCCAATACCAGCAGGAATCCATAAAGGAATGATCTGGTCATGCAACCCAGTACCAGCAACCAATATACCTGCACCAGCATAGACAAGTGCCAAGAGTATTAAAGCAGGAAGATATAATGAATTACGCAAAAAAATTCCTTAAACAACGGGCGACGAAGACAACTTAATATACTTAAAAAACTGCTGGATATTAACCGAAGCCTCCACAGATTCACAGATAAAATTAGTCGTATAAAATACACAAGTGTTTAACTAAGATTACCAGGCAGCGGATCTCCGTTGTAATTATAAAACCCTCCAGAGACATAGTTATTTTTATCTTCAATTACTTGAATAATTCCCTTAGCACTCTCTTCTGTGGTAATTAATGCATTAGGACCACCCATTGCTGTTTGAACCCAGCCAGGATGCAAGGCTATCACACGCACACCAAAACCAGAGAGATCGATAGATAAGCTCTTGACCACCTGATTTAAAGCCGTTTTAGAACTGCGATAATAATAGCCTCCGCCTGATTGATTGTCCGTAATACTGCCAACTTTGCTGCTAATCATTGCCAGGGTTTTCTGCTGGCTAGCCGCTACCCTAGCATAGAGTGCCTGGGACAGCATCAGGGGTGACAGCGTATTTACCTCAAGCACCTGACGCCATATTTGCCGATCTATTTCTCCAAACTTAATCCGCCTGGGACCATAACAGCCCGCATTATGTATCAGCACATCAATACTTGTATCCCCCAGTGCACGATCCAATGCCTTGATCTGACTGTCGCTAGTCACATCAAGATAATGCAACTCAATCTGCTCGGGGAACTTTGCGGCCAGCGCCTGCAAATGCTCTGCCTGTAGCAAATCCCGGGCACAGGCATGAACTTGTGCCCCGTCACGCGCATACTGATAGGCCAGCTCAAGTCCGATGCCTCGACTGGCACCGGTGATCAACACAGTATTTGCCATTTTCCTGCCTCTGCATACCTGACAATTCACATCTCAGTGAAGCATGAATATCCGCAACTGACAAACCTTCACTCGCTACAAGACAGTAGATCAGTCTATTCTCGAACAGCCTCCTAGTACCCATTAACAAGCAAATCCCGGAAGTGATCTACACTGAGCGGCTTATAAAACAGGAAGCCCTGGGCTTTACTGCAACCAAGATCCAATAGCATCATTTGTTGCTCAGTGGTTTCAACGCCCTCGGCAATCACTTCCAGCTCCAGGCTGTCTGCCAGTGCTATTACCGTTTTAACAATACTGGCCGCGACCTTATCCGTGGTCATATCAGTCACAAAAGCCATGTCTATCTTTAACGTGGAAAGTGGCAATTTGCGTAAATACGACAGACTGGAATAACCGGTGCCAAAGTCATCCAGAGCGACCTTAAAGCCAGCATCACGAAGCTGTTTCAGTGAATCTATGACAGCTTCTTCACGTGACATTAATCCTGTTTCAGTTACTTCAAACTCGAACAAACCCGGGTCCAACCCGAACTTGATGACGGGATCCATTAAATGCTTAGCGAACCCGGGACGCTCAAGCTCATAAACCGATAGATTGATTGCCACCGGAGGCACTGTCAGTCCGGCAGTTTTCATTATTGCCAATTGACGGCAGGTTTCCTGCATAACCCAGTTCCCCAATTCCGCAATCAGGCCAGAACGCTCTGCAATCGGAATAAACACAGCCGGAGAAATAAACCCCAGTACAGGATGGCGCCAACGTACCAACACTTCAGCCGCATAGATCTTCCCGGTTTCCAACAACACCTTCGGTTGAAAATTGAGGCTTAAACCATTACCCAACACCGCTTCCCTGAGAGCCTGTTCAAGCACCAAGCGGTCGCGTGACTGAATACTCATATCCTGATTATAGAAGCAAAAGGTGTTGCGACCCGTCGCTTTGGCCTCTTGTAATGCTGTGCGCGCACAACGCAACAGATCTTCAACATTGTCAGCGTCATCCGGATAGAAAGATATTCCCATCGAGGGATTCATGTACAGAGTTTCGCCCCCTATTATAAAGGGCGCTTGTAATTGCACCTTCAGATCAAACGCCATCTGACTGATATCTAGCATCTGCCGAACGTCACTGACCACAACACCAAACTCATCGGCCCCCAAGCGCACCAGCGAATCTCTGCGGGACATTAAATCTTTCAGACGGCTACCCGCTTCTTTGATCAAAAAATCACTACAGGCATGGCCAAGACTGTCATTGATCAGCTGGATTTCACCCAGATCAATTTTAATTACCGCCATTCGGCTATGTGACCCGGCGCCGCCACGGATGCCTTGCTCAATACGATCGCGAAACTGGCTGCGATTACCCAGCCCGGTTAGTGGATCATGATTAACCAGATACTCAATTTCGGCTTCTCGCGCCCGCAGCTCAGAAAGGTCATGAAACACAGCCACGTAGTATTCAGTTTCATCACGACTGTTTTTCAGACAGTTAATAGACAACCACTGTAAATAAACACTGCCATCCTTACGACGATTCCAGATTTCACCCTGCCAACTGCCGCTAAGCGCCACCTCAGCCCAAAGTTTTTCATAGAAGGCGGCATCATGATGATTAGAACGTAGCAAGCGGGGTGTTTTACCCAGGGCCTCTTCAGCGCTATAACCCGTAACTTCAGTAAACGCACGATTCACCTGTAAAATACGTGCGAAGGCATCCGTCACGAATATGCCTTCAATGGTGTTATCGAATACCCGTTTAGCCAGGCGCTGCTGAATTTCTAATGCGTTAACTTCACGCAGGTCTTTGGCAAGACCTGTCATCCAGGCAACCTTACCCTCATCATCCACATGAGGGATCACCGTCAGGTGCACCGGAATAGCTCGCTGATTTAAATCTCTGAACTCAATATCACCCTTCCACCTGGTCAAATTTTTTACCAGTGAAGGAAAAACATGATCACTAAGCAGCGCATACACTTCAGGTGAGTGGAAATCAGCCACATACAAAGGCTCTTCGATCAAGTCTCTTTCAAGCGAGACCCCCAACATCTGCCGACCTGCCTGGTTAAGAAAAATCAAGCGCTGATCCAATGATACCGTGGCAATCATTTCATTGGCCGCTTCAAGGATATGCCCTTGCTGTTTTAACAACAGCAAGTATTCAGGAGACTGGGAAAGCATGTCGTTATCTGTATATATCATTGAATTTATTAATACTGAGTAAGGCCAGGTATTGGCAAGGCTGTGCTACTCATAGCTTAGTACATTTTCCACATATAAATTACTGTTTTTCCCTATAGATGTCTCTAGTATTTGACACACAACAAGTTATTCAAACACCAGTTACACTATACTGACCGGCAAGCTTGTATGTTCATTTTGAACCCTATTTTTTTGAACATTGAAGGAGTACTGGCTGTTGCATAACCCAACCAAGCCTGCAGTGCAGTTTTTTGGCTTGTTTTTTTCTTTGCTGCTGATCAGTTGCGCTCAACTTGTCTCTGCCGCTGAGACAGAGAAGTTGCGCATCGGTATTCTGGCTTTTCGCAGTCTGGACGCCACCCAACAACAGTGGCAGGAAACACTGAATCATCTAAATAAGACACTGCCTCAGTACGAACTTGAGCTTCAGGTTTTGTTTATGGACAGCATGACTGAAGCGGTGAATCAACAGCAGTTAGACTTCATTCTTACCCAGCCGGAACATTACATACTGCTGCGATCATCTGCAGGGGTTTCAGCATCAGCAACACTCATGCCGACTTTCAACGATCAGCCTCTGGAGCGCTTTGCTGGTGTTATAGTCGCCCTTGCAGACAGGCCTGAGCTAAATTCATTAAGCGCTATACGCGGGCAGCATATAGTTGCCGTTCACCCCAACTCCCTGGGTGCCTACCGTATTCAGCACTGGACGCTTAACCAGGCGGGCATACGTCTTCCCCAGGATGTAAACAAAGTAACCTATTCCGGACAGCCTCAGGACAAAGCGATTGAGATGTTACTTAACCGCCAGGCCGATGTGGCCTTCATTCGCTCAGGCGTCATGGAATCCATGATCCAGTCAGGCAAGCTATCGATTGATCAATTGCAGGTAATTAACCAACAACAACATCCTGAGTTCCCCCTGATTCACTCCACCCCACTGATTCCAGAGTGGGCGTTTGCGGCAATGCCAGCACTGGACCCACTGGTCGTTCGTGACATAACACAGGCACTGTATTCCATTCCACCCGATTCACAGGCAGCGCTTACTGGTGGATACTTTGGCTTTATACCACCGGTGGACTATGCCAACCTGGAACACATATTGCTGGAACTGCGCGTACATCCAGATCGCATCACTCACTTTGATATGCGTGATTTTGTGAACAAGTACCTTGCAGAAATCATTCTAGTCCTGACATTGAGTATCCTGCTGGCGGTAACCTGGGTGAGTTACGACATTCGCCAGCGCCAGAAACGTGCAGCAGATCTGCGTATTGCTGCGGCCGCTTTCAGAACCAATGAAGCGATCACTATCACCAATGAAAATAACCAAATCCTGCGTGTAAATGATGCTTTTACACGTATCACCGGATACAGCGAAGAAGAAGTTATCGGACGTAATCCCTCTATGTTTAGCTCGGGTTATCACCACCAGGATTTTTACAAGGCCATGTGGAACGCCCTGAATACGCAGGGATACTGGGATGGCGAAATCTGGAACCGGCGTAAAAACGGAGAAATTTTTCCAGAACACCTCAGTATCACCAAAGTCGCTGGCACACATCCGCGGCACTTTTATTTTGTTGCGTCCTTTGCTGATATTACCCAGGCAAAAGAGTCCAAAGAGAAAATAGAGCACCTGTCGCTGTATGATCAACTCACCGGACTGGCCAATATCGACCTGCTGCGTGATCGCATCCAGTCGGCATCGACGCGTACTCGAATGCAGAATAACAGCTTTGCCTTGATACTGATCGACTTAAGAAATTTCAAGCTGGTCAATGACAGCCTGGGACGTAGTGCTGGTGATCAACTTCTATGTGATGTGGCCGCACGGCTAACCGAAGCTTTACCCATCTACTCCAGCCTTGCCCGTCTGGCCGCGGATGAGTTTGTCATTCTATGTGAGTTTCGGGAGCACTCAGCCGAACAGGCGTTGTTTGATATAGAACACCTGATCAAGGATATACAGGGGATTTTCATCACCCCCTTTTCTATTCAGGATAAACCGGTTTACACCCAGGCGAATATCGGTATCGTACATTGTGCTGATGCTGACACGAGTGCAGATGAGTTACTCAAACGTGCTGACCTGGCCAAAAATCAATCCAAATTCAACACCCATAATAACGTCAGCTTTTTCGACCCGATTATGCAGCAGCAAGTGGATCAGGTGGTACAACTTGAAAATGATCTGCGCCATGCTTTGGATAAAAACCAGCTGCGGCTTTTTTTCCAGCCACAATATAATCGCCACCGGCTGATCACCGGGTGTGAAGCACTGATACGCTGGGAGCACCCGACTCAGGGGCTCATCTCACCGGCCGCCTTCATCCCTCTGGCTGAATCATCTGACCTGATACTACTGATAGGGGATTTTGTGATTGCTACAGCCTGCCAGACCCTGGCTACCTGGCAACAGCATCCCTACACGGCGAAATGGACACTGGCAGTTAATATCAGTGCCCGCCAGTTTCAATGCAATGATTTTGTCGAACGGGTACTGCAGCATGTCAGCGACTCCAGCGCTCCCGCTAACCGGCTTAAACTTGAGTTGACTGAAAGTCTGCTGATTGACTACTCAGATGAAGCCGTTGCAAAAATGAGCCAATTGAAACAGGCCGGAATTTGTTTTTCTTTAGATGATTTCGGCACAGGGTTTTCCTCGCTCTCCTATCTCAAGAAACTGCCCTTTGATCAAATCAAGGTGGATAAAGCCTTCATACATGACCTGTTAAATAATCATAGCGATGAAGCGATTATTCGTAGCGTACTGGCCATGGGAGAGGCATTTGGCATGAATGTGATTGCTGAAGGAGTAGAGACCGAACAGCAGCTACAAAAACTTGAAGCACTCGGTTGCCACCACTACCAGGGCTACTATTTCAGTAGGCCGCTATCGGATCAGCAGTTACGTATCTGCATTGCAGATGCAGCAGATGATCAGGCATCTGAATACCGCCTGGACAGCGTATATGCTACATTAAGTGTAAATGTAATCAGGAGTAGACTATGCCCTTACTTGACAGTTTTCGTGTTGACCATACCCGTATGCAAGCCCCTGCGGTTCGTACCGCCAAAATGATGCAAACGCCATCCGGCGATCCGATCACCGTGTATGATTTGCGCTTTTGTATTCCCAATCGTGAAATCCTCTCAGAGAAAGGCATCCATACACTGGAGCACCTGTTTGCCGGATTCATGCGTAATCACCTGAACAGTGATTCAGTTGAAATCATCGATATTTCACCCATGGGTTGCCGCACAGGTTTCTATATGAGCCTCATAGGCACACCAACCGAGCAGCAAGTTGCCGATGCCTGGACGGGTGCCATGCAGGATGTACTCAAGGTTAAATCAATGGAAGAGATTCCAGAACTGAATGCCTATCAATGCGGCACGTATACAATGCACTCACTCACCGAAGCACAACAAATCGCTAGCGATATTATCAATCGGGGTGTGGGTGTAAACAGTAATGATGAGCTGTATCTGAGTGAAGAGTTTTTGCAGGAAAAAGAAACGCAGGCTTAAAAAGTCCTGCGTTACAGTGAGTCATACCGCCTTCCCTGGGGTGTGACTCAGATCTCCTGTTGAATCTCGCTGAAGCGATTCATTAAACAGAATTCTAACAAATATAAAACAGAAAAAACAGAATTATTTCTCTATTTTCTTTTCCCAGAACTGTGCATTTCCTGCGTCCGGATCAAGCTGATAAGGCGCGTAGCCCAGACGGCTATAGGCCTTCTTTGCTATCGCATTTCCTTCCAGCACCTCCAGTGTCAGTTTGCAGCAACCCAGTGTTTTCGCAAAGATTTCAGCTGATTCAAACAACAGGCGTGAAATACCTTGCCCCCGGTAAGGACGACTGACCACCACATCATGAATATTCAACAGGGGTTTAGCCGCAAAGGTCGAAAAGCCCTCGACAGTATTCATCAAGGCTACCGGCTCATCTCCCGAGAAACCGATAAAACTATGCAAATGAGGTCTTTTTTGCATCTCTGTAACCAGATTTTCAACCACTGTTTCAGCTAAGGGCTCCCCTCCTCCCATAGGATCGCGGGCGTACTCACTGAGCAACTGCACCAGTGCATCGGCATGCTCAGGATGGGTGAGATCAGCTTTTACAATTGTTATCATGGTCGATTGCTTCCTATATTCATTCATGGCGAATTCCCAGCGGCACCTTTTGGCCCCTGACAAACTGCCCTGACAAGGCTTTAAATGCAACCAATTATACTACGTAATTACCAGCGCCAGGCAGTCGAAGCAACACTGACTCATTTCAGGCAAAGCACGGAATCCGCTGTAATAGTGTTACCGACAGGTGCCGGTAAAAGCCTGGTAATTGCCGAACTGGCACGCCTTGCACGCCAACGTATTCTGGTACTCACCCATGTCAGGGAGCTGGTCGAGCAAAACTATGCCAAATATGCGGCGCTGGGACTGCAAGCCGGTATTTTTTCGGCCGGACTACAACGCAGGGACAATCAACATCAGGTTACCTTTGCCAGCATTCAGTCCCTGGCCGGACATACACAGTTATTCAGTGAAACCTTTTCACTGGTGATCATTGATGAATGCCACCGTGTCAGCATTGATGAGAACAGCCAATATCAGCAAGTGCTGACCCACCTGCGCCAGCACAACCCCAAATTGAAACTACTCGGTCTGACGGCTACGCCCTACCGGCTGGGTGAGGGCTGGATTTACCGTCGGGATTATCGTGGTTTTGTCAGAGATACACTGAGTGCCACCTTTGAGCATTGCATTTATGAATTGCCACTTAGTCAACTTATTCGTGAAGGCTACCTGACGCCTCCGATTTGTATTGATGCAGCAACCCGCCATTATGATTTTTCCCAATTGAGTGCAGAAGGTAAAGGCGATTATGATACTGAAGAGGTTAATCAGCTTCTGCACAAGTACCCCCGAGTCACTCAGGCTATCTGTGAAGAGATCGTCAAGCAGGCTGTCAAACGCAAAGGCGTGATGATTTTTGCCGCCAGTGTCGATCATGCCCAGGAAATAATGACCTATCTTCCTATGGGTCAGGCCAGCCTGATTACAGGCCATACAGATACAACCGAGCGCGACCAGACACTGCTGGCGTTTAAGCAGCTACAGATCAAGTATTTGGTTAATATATCGGTTTTGACCACCGGGTTTGACGCACCGCATGTGGATTTCATCGCTATTTTACGCCCAACCCGCTCAGTCAGCCTGTATCAGCAAATAGCTGGACGAGGTTTGCGACTCTATCCAGACAAAAGCGACTGTTTGATCATAGATTATGCGGCGAATGGCTTTAACCTGTTCAGTCCCGAGGTAGGTTCACCCAAACCTGCAGCGAATACAAAGCCGGTACAAGTATTTTGCCCGGAGTGTAGCTTTGCCAATACCTTCTGGGGGCGAACCGATGACCAGGGCCAGGTTGTAGAACACTTTGGTCGACGCTGTCAGGGGCTGGTCGGTGAAACTCTGGTTGACCAGTGCCGTTTTCGTTTCCGCTTTCGCGAATGTCCGCATTGCAACGCCGAAAACGATATTACCGCAAGACGCTGTGAGCAGTGCAAGGGGATACTGATTGATCATGACGATCTGCTGAAACGGGCATTATCACTAAAGGATACACGGATTCTGCGCTGTGCCGGGATGACATTTACATTACAAGGCAGAGAATTGAGAGTAACCTACCATGATGAAGATGGCAAAACACTCAGTGAATACTTTGATCTAAACCAACCGGCACAACTGAAAGTGTTTAATCGTGTGTTCAGCCGCTGGCATGATGGTACGCAACGCACCCGTATCCATTCAGCACAACAGGCACTGAAGGTTGCAGATCGGTTAAAACACCCTGATTTCGTTATCGCCAGAAAGCACAAGCATTACTGGTCAATTAATGAAAAACTGTTTGATTATGTAGGTAGACACCGCAAAGCTTATGAATTGTACTAAAAGCCAACGTTTTATTGATACAGCGCAATCAAGCGACCAAAGGTGTGTTGAATTCTGCCTACACAAGAAGGATCATTAAGTTTCAGCCCCATGTATTGCACACCAGGTGCAGGAGATACGTTTGATCCTACAGGCTATGCCCTTACATTTACGTCAGTTGGCAACCTTATGTGTTAGCCTCGTGTTCAGTACTGTGCTTTTTGCAAACAATGCCATACTACCAGTGCCCGAAGCCCCTAATGAGCATACTGGCAAAGTACAGCTGGGCGACCAGCTGTTTCATGATGTGCGCTTATCCGCTGATAACACCATCAGTTGCGCCAGCTGTCATGACTTGGCACATAACGGCGCTGACCGACGTCCGTTTTCCGTGGGCGTTGGCGGTAAGCTGGGGCACATTCGCTCACCCAGCGTATATAACAGTCAGCTTAACCACGTACAGTTCTGGGATGGCAGGGCCCGCGATCTGGAAGAGCAGGTAGATGGCCCGGTGCATGACCCGGTAGAAATGGCCAGCAATTGGGACGAAGTGGTTGCCAAGCTAATGCTGGATTCGGACATGCAGCAGCAATTTAATGCACTCTTCCCTGATGGTATAACCCCAACCAATATACGCAGTGCACTGGCCAGTTTTCAGCGTACACTGGTACTCACTGATGCACCCTTTGACCGCTGGCTTCAAGGTGATGAAACCGCCATCACGGCGCAACAGCAGCGGGGCTATCAAAAGTTTCGTGACTATGGCTGTATCAGTTGTCACCAAGGTGCCAACGTCGGAGGTAATATGTTTGCCCGCATGGGGTCCCTGGAAAACTATTTTGCTCTCAAGGGCGAGGCTATTTCTCAGGCCGATTTAGGGCGGTTCAATGTAACTGGCCAAGACCAGCACCGTTATGTATTCAAGGTACCCGGATTACGTACTGCATCACTGAACAGCTTCTTCTTTCACGACGCCAGTGCAGATACTCTGGAAGACGCTATTGCCACCATGGCCCGCTTTCAGCTTGGACGTGAAATGACTCAAGAGGATATCACCGAGATTGCGGCTTTTATTCAATCACTCACCGGTGAACACCCTCGGCTTGATCGGGTGAAACACTAATGCAGTCCTTATCCCGTCCATTTCTGCTACTACTGGCACTAACGGTCGCTATTCTTATCTTGTTGTTTTTTCAGACACGCGCGATCAACAGTGTTGATCATACTCAGCGACTTGATCAGTTCCTGCAGTTACGCGAACTGGATGCCGCCCTGGATGAGCAAACCCTGCTAATCGCTACAGGTGTGCAGCATCAATATGATACGCAGGTAAACTATCGGCGTCAGCATGATCAACTGATGAGCCGCATGTTCAACACCGATAGCTCGTTCAATCAGGGGCTCAATCCACAATCCATAAAACTGTTGGAAAGTTATTATCAGGATCAGCAGCATAAATATGCACTGACCGAAGAGATAAAACACTATGCCGCGCTGATACGAAACGCCTTACTTTATATGCCAACACTGGTTCAAGAGCTACGCGAACAGAATCACCCTCAGCGGGATGCTGCTGCCAGACTGATGAGTCAGCTGTTTCGCTACCACCTGTTTCCGGAGCAGAATAGACTCACTGAGCTAACCCAGGCCATCGAGCCTCTCAGTCAGATCAAGGCTGATGCGCATCCGTCACTGTTATCCTTTGCCAGCCAGGCAAGCAGCAACCTGCGTCATTTGAAGAGTCTGCACCAGTACCGAAATGAATTTAATGCTGTGGATACCAGCCGCCAGTTACGTGCTCTGGAAAAAAGTTACCAGGATCATTACAACCAGAGCTCACGCCATGCCGAGGCCTTTACCTTGGCGCTATTGCTACTAACCTGCCTGTTGATGATACTGCTTGGCAGTATGTTCAGAAGCTTACAACAACTCAACCACCGCTCGGAACAGGCCCGCACACGCCTGCAGGATGCAGTAAACAGCTTATCTGAAGCCTTTGCACTGTTCGACAAACATGGCAAGCTGGTGCTGTATAACAAACGCTGGATCGAGTTCTATCCCTGGCTGAAGCAGACTAATGCCACTGACTGGTCAACCCTGCAAAGCATGAATAAGTCTCAGGGGGTGACTACGTCTTCACCGATTGCTGTGCCTCTGGATAGCACCCAGAACTACCTGGAGCATACCCAGGATGGCAGCTGGTATCAGGCTAGCAACAACCCCACAGCCGAAGGCGGGATTGCCAGTGTACGTACCAACATTACCGAAACCCAGCAAACGCATCTGAAGCTTCGACAGCTCGGGCGTGCACTGGAGCAAAGCCCCAGTGCCGTCATGATCACTGACACCCAGGTATAATTGAATACATCAACCCGAAGCTCTCCGAAATGACTGGCTATTCTTCGGAGGAGCTACTGGGGCAAAATAATAATATTCTTAAATCCGGTGAGATATCCGCTGATATTTTTACCGATATGTGGCAACAGCTGCGTGAAGGCAACATCTGGTCAGGCCAACTACTCAATCGCAAAAAGGATGGAACGCTTTTCTGGGATTCCACATCCATTTCCCCTTTGCGAACTGATACAGGTGAAATTAGTCATTTTATTGCAGTTAAGGAAGATATTACCGAGCGCCTCAGAGCCGAAGAGCAGCTGCGCATGGTCGCAGCCGTATTCGAAACCAGTAATGAGGCGATTATGGTGGCCGATCATCAGGGCACGATAAAAGTGGTCAATGCGGCCTTTGAACGTATTACCGGCTATAGCGCTGCAGAAGTTAAAGGGCAAAATCCCAGCATACTCAGCTCTGGCCGACATGATCGTTTCTTTTATAATGCCATGTGGGAAAGCCTTAATACTGAAGGATGCTGGTCAGGTGAAATCTGGAACCGGCGTAAGGATGGTAGTGTCTACCCGGAATGGCTATCGATTTCAGCACTGCATGATGACGAGGGTCAGATTACTGAATTTGTTTCCGTGTTCTCCGACATTACCAGCCGTAAGGAGGCCGAAGCGAATATTCGTCATCAGGCGTACTATGATGCACTGACACAGCTACCCAATCGTAGCTTGCTGCTGGACCGACTGGAAGTGGCCATTATTACTGCAGAGCGGGATCAACAAATGATATCCGTCCTGTTTATCGATCTGGATCGTTTCAAATACGTGAACGACACGCTAGGCCATGAGCACGGTGATGAGCTGTTGATGGAAGTTTCCAAACGCCTGACACAGTGTGTGCGCGAAAGTGACACAGTAGCCCGCTTTGGCGGTGATGAGTTTGTCATCCTGCTGCACAACATACAGTCTGATCGGGATGCAGCCTTGGTAGCTGAGAAGATCATTCGCAAGCTATCTGACCCTTTCACTCTGGCAGGCCGTGACATTATCATCGGTGCCAGTATTGGACTGGCCATGTATCCAGGGGAATCAGACGATCCCGATACCCTGCTGCGTAATGCTGATCTGGCCATGTACCGCGCCAAGCAAACCGGCCGTAACCGTTTCCAGTTTTTCACCAGCAGCCTTCAGGAACATGCCAACACACTGATGGAGATGGAGCAGAATCTGCGCCAGGCCCTGGAGCATGGCCAACTGGAAGTTCATTACCAGCCACTGGTTCGGGCGCAGTCAGGGCGTGTCACTGGTGTAGAGGCTTTGCTGCGCTGGCACCATCCAACTCTGGGGATGATTTCACCAGATCAATTTATTCCACTTGCAGAAGATACCGGCTTGATAGGCCCGATCGGTCAGTGGGTACTGGAAACAGCCTGTCAACAGATCAGTCTATGGCAACAACAGGGACTGAAGCTCTACCTGTCGGTGAATATCTCCGGGCGTCAACGCAATCTGGGTATGGATGCCCCGTTACTTCACCGTATTCTGCAAGAGTCCAGGCTTGAAGCCGCACAGCTGGTGCTGGAAATCACCGAAGGCATGTTACTGGAAAACAGTGAGGAAACCATTGCCTGGCTACAATCCTTCTGTGATCTGGGCGTGCACCTGGCGATTGATGATTTTGGTACCGGCTATTCAGCACTGAGCTACCTGAAGCGCTTCCCCATAGACACACTGAAAATTGATCGGGAATTTGTACGCGACCTGACACTGGATAACGAAGATGCCCTGTTGGTGGAAGCCATTATTTCCATGGCCCGAAGCCTTAAGCTGCGACTGATCGCTGAAGGCGTCGAAACGGCTGAACAGCGCAATGTACTTTTCAGCCTGGGATGTGAGTTTCTGCAGGGTTATTATTTTGCCAAGCCCATGCCAGCCGAAGCCCTGGTGGCATGGATGGCAGACTACCAGCCCATTCGCCTGAGCTAAGCGGCGCTCAGTCGTTCCAGGGCTTCTTCCAGAGTAGCGGTGAAGCTGAGATTTTCAGTCGGCTTCATCCCGGCTCGCGCCATGGCGCGCAGTGCTGGAACTGCAGATCTGCAATGATCAGACGAATCCCCTGCTGCTCACAAAAATTGCTGAAGCGATCAAAGCCGTTAATACCACCTGCATCCAGCAAGGGCACACCATCCATATAGAGTACAACACCCTGGTTCCCTTCCACACTTTCAGCCAGTTCATCAAATACCCGTTCTGCAGCAGCAAAAAACAACGGCCCGGATAACTTCAGCACCGTCCAGCCTTCCGGCAGGTTCTGCGGTACATGCTTGCGTTGCATCGAAATATCCTGAAAGCGCGTCATACCCGCCAGATCACGCATAAACAGGATAGAAGCCATAACAATACCCACGGAAATCGCCAGCACCATATCAAACAATACCGTTAATGACATACAGGTCATCAACACCAGGATATCACCGACCGGAGCACGCTTAATAAGCGCTATGACCTTGTGCGCTTCACTCATATTCCAGGCCACAATAACCAGCAGTGCCGCCATGCTGGCCATCGGCAACCAGGACAGCCAGGGAGCCAGAATCAACAATCCGGCCAGCACAACCAGTGCATGTATCATCGCCGAGATGGGTGATTTGGCACCGGCTTTATAATTCGTGGCTGAACGGGCAATCGCTGCCGTTGCAGTGATACCACCAAAAAAAGGCGCTACCAGGTTACCCATACCCTGACCAAGCAATTCTCCATTAGCATGATGACGCTGACCGCTCATACCATCCAGTACAACAGCACAAAGCAGGGATTCAATTGCACCCAGCATGGCAATTGAAAAAGCGGCTGGCAGTAACTCTCTGATTACTGACCAGGACCAGTTCAACGGCTCGCCATCCGCTCCGGGACGCATCCACGGCCATTCAAATGCGGGTAAAAACGGCGGTATTCCCTGCCCTGTGGTGCCATCTGGCAGCTCATAGCTAAAGCGACTGCCAATGGTATCGACATCCATACCCGTTTGAATAAATAGCCAGGCCAGAAAGGTGCCGCCAAGCAGTGCTGGCAGATGTCCAGGCACTGGCAGCTTAAGGCGAGGCCAGAAAATCAATACCAGCAGTGTGAACAATGCCACACTGGTATTGGCCAGATTCAAACCAGGCAGTGCCGAAAACAGCAGCAGGATACGTTCAACAAAACTTTCCGGCACCACACTGAGTTGTAAGCCAAAAAAATCCCGCATCTGTAATACAGCTATTACAATCGCAATCCCGGACGTAAAGCCCAGAGTAACCGATTCAGGAATATACTCGATCAAACGTCCCAGGCGGGCAACAGCCAAAGCCACCAGAATCGCACCGGCCATAAGAGTGGCAACCAGAAGACCACCCAGCCCAAAGGCTTGGGTCACAGGATAGAGAATCACCACAAAAGCCGCCGTCGGGCCGGAAATACTGTAGCGTGAACCACCACTTAGTGCGATCAGAAACCCTGCTATGATGGCAGTATAAAGGCCATATTCCGGCTTAACACCACTGGCAATTGCCAGTGCCATAGCCAATGGAATGGCAATAATACCGACGGTAACACCCGCAATCAGATCAGCGGAAAAATCACGGCGTGAATACCCTTCACGAAAAGTTTCTCGCAGAGCACTGGCAATACCCAGCGAATGTAATCGAGCACGTGATGAAGACATACTTACCTTATCTATAACTAAATATTATTAATTGTTCGAGTTTTTTATAAGCAAACACTATAACGCTCAGTTCTAATCTGTACAATCTACCCCTTGTTAAACCTTGGTGTTATGTTGTGCGGCTATTTTTAGTCATCAGGTTGAACTTCAACCACCGGGCAGTATCCAATCAGCAAATTGAATTTGTACACTAATTTGTACACTACACACACTTGAACAATCCAGAGGAATATCTATGCGGCTCGCAGAAGTAGAAATCATTATACTTAACGTGGGTTTAGCTGCCTTTGGTGCGTTTATCTTTTTTATTATTTATGACCTGGCTAAACAGTCTAAAGCCGGCAAGTTCGGTACGTTTATCCTGTTTCTTGCCCTGGGCATGGGCCTGGGCGTCTTTCTGATTAAAAACCTGGTTGTCTACTTCTTTGATCTCTGACATGTGTCACGCGTATTTTTCAGCTTCGTGGATTCAGTTATAGTAGAACTTCACTTACTCAGGGAGTTACGCTATGGACCCTTTCTGGCTGATCGTATTAGTACTGTTGGCGCTGGCAATTTTTTACAGCATTTTTCTGTACAACAATCTGGTGCGTCTTAAGCATAATGTCAGCCGTGCCTGGTCAAACATTGACGTGCTGTTGAAACAACGTCATGACGAACTACCCAAACTGGTAGAAACCTGTAAGCAGCACATGACCTACGAGCAGGATACGCTGGAAAAAGTGATGCAAGCCCGCTCAGCTGTTGCCAGTGCCCGTGAGGCTGGCAATGTGGGGGCATTAGGCCAGGCTGAGACGCAGATGCGTATTGGACTGGGCAATCTGTTTGCGGTCGCTGAAGCCTATCCGGAATTGCGTGCCAGTGAGTCATTCCAGCACCTGCACAACCGCATTACCTCCCTTGAATCCGGCATCGCCGATCGTCGTGAATACTATAACGATTGTGTAAATCACCTGAATATCCGTATTGAACAGTTTCCCGACATTATCATTGCCAGGCGCTTGCGTTTTCTACCAGCGACACTGCTGGAATTTGATGAAGCTGATTTGAAAGATGCGGACATGAAAAAGCTGTTTAGCTAAGCTACACCGATGTTTCTGGACCTCTATATCGACCGCCAAGAGCAGTTACTGGGGCTTGCCGTCTGTGGGCTGAGCATTCTGGCAGCAGTGTTTTTTATGTTCCGGCACTTGCGCCGTTATCGTCTGATTGCCGACACACCGACTGCCATGATTCGCTCTGCACCACAAGGCTATGTGGAAATTATTGGCCATGTGGTTTGTGGTGAGGGCGGTCTGTTGCACGCGCCTTTATCCGGCCGGCCTTGTGTTTGGTACCGCTACCGTATTGATCGTCAGGGTGATGAGGGTAAGGGGGGTTGGAAACTGCTGGAACGAGGCATGTCTGATGCCTGGTTTCAGATCAATGATGGTACCGGTGTTTGCCTGATCGATCCTGACAAGGCTGAAATAGATGTAGCTCAACGGAGTATCTGGCATGGCCATAGTCCCAACCCGTCGGCCTTAGTGAAATACGCCACTTCATTGGGTTCACCCAGCTTCACCACGGGTCGTTACCGCTATACAGAACAGTTGATCATGGAGCATGAACAAGTCTATGCGCTGGGGCAGTTTCAGACAGTCGGCGGGGGACGCAACACAGCCACAACAAGCAGCCTGCAAGCGGATATTATTCGTGACTGGAAACGCAACCATGAGCAATTATTGGCACATTTTGCCGCCCCCGGAGCCACTGAGTTTTCAGCCATTGAATGGCAAGCGGTACGTGAAGCAGCGCTGGAAGAAGCCCGGCAGCAACGCCAACACCAGCTTAATTTACCGGATATGCATGTTCTTACCAACCCGGGGCAGCCAGGCCACCCCTTGCTTATTTCCACGCAGGATGAAGCCAGGCTGATAAAACGCTTCAGACTGCGTGCACTCTTGTGCCTGATCTATATTTGTGCAGCCCTCTGGTTTTGTATAGAACTGCTGGTAGCTCAGGTATCCTAGTAAATGGATGAAATATCAGAACCAGGCAGACTTGACTCCCCTGGCCCCCTATAATTAACTAACTTTTGCTTTCACAGGATATTGAAATGAAACAAAAAACAATTCAGGTAGGTAAGCTGGCCATTAGTAATGACAAGCCTATGGTCTTGCTGGGCGGTATGAATGTACTGGAATCACGTGACCTGGCTCTGCGCATTGCCGAACATTATGTCGAGATCACCACTAAGCTCGACATCCCCTATGTTTTTAAAGCCTCCTTTGATAAAGCCAATCGTTCCTCCCTGCACTCCTATCGCGGACCTGGACTGGAAGAGGGACTGAAAATCCTGCAGGAGATCAAGGAAACCTTTCAGGTACCGGTCATTACCGATGTGCATGAACCTTCTCAAGCGGCACCCGCGGCTGAAGTCTGTGACATTATTCAACTACCCGCCTTTTTATCACGCCAAACCGACCTGGTACAGGCGATGGCTGCTACAGGGGCGGTAATCAACATCAAGAAGGCCCAGTTCCTGGCACCCCAAGAAATGCAGCACATACTGCATAAGTGTGAAGAAGCCGGTAACAACCAGCTAATGTTATGTGAGCGCGGTACCAGCTTCGGTTATAACAACCTGGTTGTCGACATGCTCGGCTTTACTATAATGAAAGAGTTCGGCTACCCGGTTATCTTTGATGCCACCCATGCGTTGCAGATGCCAGGGGGCCGGCCTGACTCAGCGGATGGCCGTCGGGCAATGGCGGCACAACTGGCCAGAGCCGGATTATCCCAAGGAATTGCCGGGCTATTTCTTGAAGCGCATCCGGAGCCAAATAAGGCAAAATGTGATGGTCCCTGCGCCCTGCCTCTGGCAAAACTACACGACTATCTGGTTCAGATGAAAGCACTGGACGGCTTAATCAAATCGCTACCACCACTGGATACAGCCAGTTAACAAACTGTGACAACGGGAGCCTGAGGTGAGTGACATGGATGATTCTGGTGCTGTACTTGAAACCGGGTTACTTGTCGGTCCGGAGCGACATCGCTTTCGCCTGACTACAGAAATCGGTGCACATGCTTACGGCACACTTTGGCAAGCAGAGGACCAGGCCTCTTCTGGACGACCCACAGTAACGCTGCTGTTTCTCCCCGACCTCCTGACCCGTCAGCCTGACTTTATTGAGCGCTTGCGCAAGCTGATTATTATCTGTCGTAAATGCAAGCACCCTAACGCACTGGACTGTTACGGCCTGTTTAATTTCAATGGGCTGTTTTTTATAGCCTTCGAAGCCGTGGATGGACTCACACTGGCTGATATGTTTGCGACGGATAAAGCCGCAAAGCTCAAGCCTAAGCAAAAGCAGGGATTACTGATTCAGATAGGTAAGGCGATGGATTCTTTTCACCGGGAAATCCACAAAAGCCACGCCAGCCTGGCGCCTGAACTGATCTTTATCAGCAGCAAACGTGGCGTCAGGGTGATGATGATCAGCTGGCGTCATATCGTGGATGATTATTTTGATCTTATGCCCGGCAGGCCAGGATACCGTCAGTACCAGGCGCCAGAAGGCTTTGACCCACAACCCACCAACCTGCGCTCTGACGTGTATGCTTTTGCTGCACTGGCCTACCAACTTTATGCTGGAAAACCCGCTTTTTTGCCCGAAGATGATGAGAAGTCCCGCTTTCAGCGCGAACTGAAGGCTCCCAGCAATCTGACGACAAAACAGTGGAGTGCACTGCAGGCCGCGCTAAATCCGGATCAACAAAGCAGACCTGCCTCTATTCTTGAGCTATTGAAAGCATTATTCAGTGAAGAGGAAACTACTGCAGATACACCCTCGCTGGACTCTCAGTTCGCCAGTTCAGCCACCAGCCCCGCGCAGAGCAGCCGTATTAAGGGCTTCTTCTCAGCCCTACGAAAATTTATACCGAGTGGCTGGTTGCAACGCCTTCAGCCACTAACCGGCTTACTACAAAAAATACCAGTTTCACCCCGACTGACGGGCCCACTGCTATTTATTGGCGGTTTAATTCTCGGCCTGCTGATCAGCCTGCTAGTAATGCCCAAGTCAGACCCCCAGCAGCAGGACAGGATTCGCACGCTGACTGAGCAGCGCGATCAACTGCAGCAGGAACTTGCGCAGATTCAGGCTGACCCACCGGCTATATCCGAACAGATAACCGAGTCCCGCTTACAGGATCTGGCACAACCGCTACCAACCTCATCCGACGCCGAAGTCACTCCTGCGGCTGCACAAGACACCTCACGACAAAGTTTGGACCCGCAAAACAGCCGACCCCGCTTTAGAGATCATTTTGGTGAAAATGGTCATGCACCTGTCATGCAGGCACTACCACAGGATGACTTTCTAATGGGGGACCTGAATCGTATGGGTGATGATAACGAGCGCCCCGTACGCACCGTCAGTTTTGATTACACTTTTGCGCTTGGTGTGCATGAAGTCACCTTTGATGAGTATGATCAATTTGCTCTGGCAACCAACCGGTCTCTGCCTGATGATGAAGGCTGGGGACGCGAAAAACGACCGGTTATCAATGTCAGTTGGCAGGATGCACAAGCCTACACCCGTTGGCTGGCAGCGGTTACGGGTGAACCCTATCGCCTGCCCACTGAAGCCGAATGGGAATATGCCGCTCGGGCCGGTACCATCTCAGCCTGGTGGTGGGGAAATGAACTTGTGCCCGCTATGGCAGTCTGTGATGAATGTGGAACACAATGGGATGGGCAACAAACTGCTCCCGTTGGACTGCTGCCCGCTAATGCCTGGGGCTTGAAAGATATGCACGGTAACGTCGATGAATGGGTGCAGGACTGCTACAGTGATAATTACCGCGATGCTCCAGAAGATGGATCAGCGATGCTCGGTGGCGACTGCAGCTATCGGGTTATACGCGGCGGTTCCTGGTTTGATCTGGCCCGACTCACACGCTCATCCAGCCGTTACCGTCACCCGGAAGATACCGCTCGCAACACTTGGGGGTTTCGAGTCGCACTAGATCTTCCCACCCCGATTTCTAACGCTTCACCTTAGTCACAGGAGCCTTGTGATGCGTGGTTTTTTGAATATTTCTTCATTTTGTTTAAGTCTCGGACTGGCGTCCCTGCCGTTACAGGCGGGTATGATTACTGCAGCCGATCAATCACACCTTACCCTGACTCTTTATAATCAGGACCTGGCAATGATTCAGGATCAACGCCGCCTGCCAGCCTTGTCACCCGGGCAACGTATCCGCGTTGACAATGTGAGCCATCAGATGCTGCCGGAAACACTGCGCATTCAAGGGGCCGGCCAGATTCTGGAACAAAGCCTGCTACAAAGTCCTTTAAGCTACCATGCCTTGCTACAAGCGCATCTGGGCAAATTTATTCAACTGGCCCGGGTCAACCAGGCGACAGGGCAGGAAACCATCAGCACGGTCGAACTGCTCAGCATTGAACAGCAAACACTGATTCGACGTGATGGGCGGATTGAATCCATTCCGATGCATAGCTCAGAATGGCGCTTTATCTTCCTTCTGAACTGCCTGATAATTTGCAAGGGCAAGCCGGCTTGCAGTTTGTCAGCGCTGGTACAAACACAGAGAGCACGGCACACCTCAACTACCTCAGTCGTGGCCTCGGCTGGCAGATGGACTATGTACTTACCCTGGACAGTCATGGCAAGTCGTTAGCGGCTGAGGGTTTGGCATCTATTTATAACCGCAGCGGCAGTAGTTTTCAGGATGCTGACCTGCGCCTGATGGCTGGCGATATCAACACACCGACCCAAGAACGTCCTGAAATGATGCGTGCGATGGCAATGAGTGATGCCATGGGTGGCCAGGCCAATGCACCAGAGCAGATGCAGGACTTTTACCTCTACCGTCTTCCCTACCCAGTCACGCTAAAGCACGACGAAACCAAACAGTTGCCCCTGGTACAGTTTGATGACCTGCCGGTGAAAATGACCTATCGCCACCACTTCAACATCTGGCCAGCGATGGATCAACAGCGCCACCAGTCTCAACCCGAAGTGCAACTGGTGTTTGAAGCGCCCTCACTGGATGAGAGTAACTCACCTTTACCGGCTGGGCAGGCCAGAGTATTTCGTCCGGATCGTCAAGGTGAACTGCAGTTTATCGGCGCCGCACAACTAGATAACCTGGCGGCGGGTGAAGAAGCCGTTCTGTCGCTGGGTCGAGCTTTCGACCTGAACATCAGCCGTAAGCAAACCCTGTTCAGCGATGGGTTTGATAGTGTTACGGTACAGCAGGAGGTCAGCATCACCAACGCTGGAAACGAAGGACGCCGTGTCGATCTGAGCGCTGGATTTCAGCAGGAGTGGGAACTAAAAGAATCGAGCCATACCATGCAGGAAGATGGTGCCGGTCAACTAACCTGGAGCATGCACCTTCCAGCCGGTGGCACAGAAACCATGCGCTTTAGCGTAGAGATGAAAAAACGCATTAATCGTTAACGCCCTCTTCCAGTCGCGTCAGGGCCAGGCTATGACCCTGACGCGCTGCCAGAGAATAATAGTGGCGTGCTTTGATACCGTCCTCTCGAAAGTAGCCTTCAAAACCCTTTTCGAAAATTCGTCCCATCTGATACTGGGCTTTCATATCCCCCAGGTCAGCAGCTTGCTGCAGATAGATCGCACCCTGAATCCGATTGCTCACCCCTTCACCACGAAAATGCAGCAGATGGCCATACACCGACAATGCCCGCCGGCTTTGATGATCGGCGGCATAACGGAACAGCTTCATCACATAATCATGGCGCCCTTTACCACTTCGGGCAAAGGGCGAGCGGAACAACGCATAGGCGATCCAGAAGATCAGTGGTGCCAGCAAACGCCCGAGGGTGCGCATATTAAAGCCACTCCGCCAAGGCTTCCTGCAGCAGCTCCAGCTCGTTCTGAGCTTTCTGGCGGGCTTTTTTCTTGAGAGTTTCCACTTCAGCGGTTTTCTCAGCGATCAATGCCTGTGCCGCACTGGATTTATCTTCCGCGCCAGCCACTAGTTCCAGCAAGGGCTGTAACTGCAATAAAATTGCGCGCTTACGTCCCGCTTCAGCCCGCTCCTGGGCTTCTGAGGATTTCTCTTTTTTCTGCGCTGCAGCCGCTGCTGAAGGCGCCACATAGGTCAGAGGGCGAATACCCACAGCGACACGCACCTGGCTAAGCAAAGGGGCCGCCTGAGCACGGGCCTTCTCAGCGCCTTTGTGCAGTATGGACTCAACATAGTCCAGATCTCCCATCAACTCATGGTAACGCTGGCGCGGTGCTGATAGCGTGGCATCCAGGTATTCGAACAGTTGTTTCTTCGCATCACCCCAGGCAATCCCGTTTTCAAATTCACGCCGCATCTGTGCGGTTTCATCGGCACTGGCAAAACAACGATAGAGTTGAAACAAGGTGCTGCTGTCCGGATCTTTGGGCTCACCTGGTTGACGTGAGTCTGTCTTGATCAACTTGATCAACCGATACAACTCATCAGCACTGGCAAACAGTGGCAGGGTATTATCATAGCTCTTGGACATTTTTCGTCCATCCAGGCCCGGGATCAGTTGGGTGTCTTCATCAACCTGAGCTTCTGGCAAGGTCAGCAGCGATCCAAACTGGTGGTTGAAGCGCCCGGCTATATCGCGAGCCATTTCAATATGCTGTATCTGGTCCTTACCCACCGGAATAATATCGGCGTTAAACATCAGAATATCAGCCGCCATGAGCACCGGGTAGTTGAACAACCCCATGGTCACACCATCATCCAGGTCGTCTTTGCCAGCCTCACGATTGGCATCGACAGCGGCCTTGTAGGCATGCGCACGATTCATTAACCCTTTGGAGGTCTGACAGGTGAGTATCCAGGTCAGTTCTGGAATTTCAGGAATATCGGTTTGACGGTAAAAAGTGGCCATATCCGTATCCAGCCCCAGTGCCAGCCAGGTAGCCGCTATAGCGCGGGTTGACTCAGCAACACGTTGCGGATCCTGACATTTTATCAACGCATGGTAGTCAGCCAGAAAAAAATAGCTGTTATACTCAGGATTAAGACTGGCTTCGATCGCTGGTTTGATCGCACCCAGATAATTGCCAATATGTGGTATACCGGTCGTAGTGATACCGGTTAAAACTGTTTTTTTACCCATTACAGACCTGTAAAACGTGACTTAAGTTGAAGTTGCTAAGCATACACGAAAGGCGTTTACGGGTTAACCAGCGCTTTGACAAAGTCACACCTGTGACCAAGACTTACCATGAAAATAACTGCATATAAGTTCACCGGAGGTGAATATGGACACGTCTGCGCATACAATGAATACTTTGTTCGAACAGCTTGGACTGGCATCAACTGATGCACACATCGATCAGTTCATCAACACACACAAGCTTTTCTCAGACAAGATAAAACTGGAAGATGCCACCTTCTGGAATGACGCACAGGCCAGCTTTCTGCGCGATGCTATCTCCAGTGATTCTGACTGGGCTGAGGTAGTTGATGAGTTGAACAGTCGCTTGCGTGGCTGATACGGACTTGAAACTTTAACTGACACAGGATTTTTTCTGCCACTATGCTGATCTTGATATCACCAGCCAAAACACTGGATTTTGATTCAAAGCCCGTGACTAACCAGTCATCTATGCCGCAGTTTACTAACGAAGCGAAACAGCTGATTACCCAACTTCGAAACTATGCGGTACAGGATATTGCCCAGTTGATGAAACTGAGTGACAAGCTCGCCAGTCTAAATGTTGCGCGCTATGAAAGCTGGCAAGCCCAACATACACCTGAAAATGCGCGTCAGGCCATATTGGCATTCAAGGGCGATGTTTACACCGGCCTGGATGCCCAAAGCCTGTCTGACAGCGACTTTACCTTTGCTCAGCAGCATTTGCGCATCTTATCCGGTCTTTATGGTGTACTAAAACCCTTAGACTGATGCAACCCTACCGACTGGAGATGGGCACCCGACTAAAAACAGACAAGGGTAATAACCTGTATGATTTCTGGGGAGACCGCCTCACTGAGCAGTTGAATGCTGAGTCGGCCCAGGTCAGTGATCCGTTGATCATCAACCTGGCATCGAATGAGTACTTTGGTGCTATTAATAAAAAACGCCTGGAGGGTCAGCTGGTTTCACCCGTGTTCAAAGACTGGAAAAACGGGCAGTACAAAATCATCAGCTTTTATGCCAAAAAAGCACGTGGTTTGATGAGCCGTTATCTGATCCAGAATCAGATAGAGTCAACGGATGCTTTGTTGCAGTTTGATCTGGATGGCTACTACTATAGCCCCGAGCATTCGAGTGCAGAAGCACCTGTCTTTTTACGCGATCATAACTGATAAACCAAAACAGGCAGCCATGATTCATCAATGGCTGCCTGTTTTGAATACAGTTACTAAATACAAATGTTTAACGCTGGTCGCCTAGGCCGGTTGCTCAATACCTACGATTATCCAGTTACCCGGCTGTTCCTGCATGCTACGCTCAAGGTGCCAAATCTCACTGAACTCAGTTGCATCACCCTGATCTTCTTCCCTTAGCCAACCATAAAAATTCACACTGGCAATCACACGATCACCCTTATCGATAAAGTTAATGAGTTCAGCCATTACCGATACCACTTCCGTATGCTGATCATGCGCTAATCCGGCGCGTTCCTGCTGTAGCAAGGCCAACATTTCAGCGGAGGTATAGGTGGCAATTTCGTCCCAATCCTGAAGATCCCAAACACCTTGCAGGTGAGTAAAGTGTTTTCCGGCCGCCTCCAGAAAGGCGTCCTGATCAAACCATTCAGGTAGATCCAGTGGTTCCATCATATAGCCTGTAGCCAACCCGGACACAGGAGGCTCGGGCATAAACCCGCTACGTGACATAGTCGGCTGGTCAGGGCCAGCAGCAAAAGCAGCAGGTGAACTCTGCCCGGCATAAGCGGTTCGAGGATTAGCTGTGTTACCTCGCAAACCTTTAAGAAATTTGAAAATCAAAAATCCGATTCCGGCGATCAACAAGATATCCATCAACTGAATACCGTCGAAGGCGCCGCCCATGAACAACGCAGCCAACAAACCACCGGCAAGCAAGCCACCCATCAAACCACCCATACCGGGACGCGCCGCCTGCTGATTCTGAGCACCGTCCTGACGTTGCTGTTGTCGTTGTGCAGGAGGGGTCGCCTGACGCTGAGGCACAGCAAAAGACTTTCCACCGCTGATGCCTCCACCGAAGCGTTTTGCCTCAGCCTCCATGGGTAACAAAAACAGTCCGATCAGAAGGGTTAAAAGAGGAAGTGTAAAACGGTTCATCAGCACCTCACTGTGTACACACTTAAACGCATGGATTCTAATGTAATCATCAAGCTCAAATATAAGCGCAAATACGACTAATTGATAGTCTTGACTTTAACCACATAGTTGGTAGTGAGACACTCACTGAACTAGATGAATTTTCGCAGTATCCGGGCCAAAACAGTATGGCCCGCATCATCTCCTGTGACAGAATAATGCAACATATTATAATTATTTAAATTCCACTCCATCTCACGGCTTGCCTCTGCACGGCCGCAAAATAACACCCTGTCACCTGGCTGTAACACCTGTAACTCACCGGGTAAATAATCCAGATCATCTCCCTGCTGCAACAGCAGTGGAAAGCAATCGAGCATCACTTGTCGGTCATGTGGATTTTTCATCAGATATTTTAACTGAAGACTCCCTTCAACTGCTATAAAGCTGCACACAGCGGGCGTTTTATCCTCATTGATAACCACCTCCCAGGTTTCCAGGCGTTCATCACCAACATGGTGATTGAGGCGATTCAGCAGCGTGTGTGCCCAAACGTCAGACTGCTGCAACAGATGTTCAATAAAAACCAATAACAGGCTTGAGCGGCTGTAAGCCATAATCCGACTGGCGATAACGGCACCTGACTTCATCACAAAATCACAATTTGCATGCTGGAATACCCGCTCGTTTGAGTGTCGATTCTGGCGCACTACACAGGTTAATTTTGGATTGAGTTCGCGTGCGGTCATGATAATGGAGAGATTATCGGCGTCATTGGCTGTTCCGGCCACAATACCCACAGCCGTTTCCACTCTGGCCTGACGTAAGGTACCTGCTTCTGTCCCTGTGCCCTCAACACTATCATCAGGCGTATGCCGGCCCTGGATATCCGGCTCGATCACCGTGATATCAACACCCACTTGCACTAAAGCCTTGTACAAAGCCTGTCCGTAGCGTCCATAACCACAGATAATCCAACGCCCCTGACGTATTTTATACAGACTGGATAAGGCACGATGCTGCGGATTAGTTAACCAATCAAATACCAGATGTTTTTTCGGGGAACTCACAGCCAGTGCCAGGTACTCAGCATAGACTTTAAACGGGTCTACAATCAGATCTGTCCCAAATGAAGCCAGATTTGCAGCATGCTGTGCAGATTGCGTGCGACTGAACACCTGGCGTTTGGGGTATTGTAGTTTACTGGCAATGGCAATGGACAAATTGGCATTATCATTGTTGGTCAATGCCATCACACCCTGACAACAGGGATGCCGGATACCTGCATACTCAAGGTTATCCGGCCGGGAAGCATCGGCACAGAATACTGGAATAGGCACAAGAGCATTTTCAAGCTCCAGACTATCCACTCGCGCCTGATCAACATCCAGAACCACAGATCTGATTTGCTGCGCAGCCAGCTCCCTTACAATCAGGCTACCGGTAACGCCGTAGCCACAAATTAACCAGAAGGGTTCATCCAGTGCGTTCACAGATTTAATAAAACGGCGCAAGCGAATCAGGCGTAAAAATGACGCTTCCTGAAAAACCTGCAAGGTAGCACCAATCGCATACAGCCAGGCTGAAACAGACAGATAAATACTTACCATGGCCCACATACGCTGTGCATTGGTAAAGGCGAAAGGAATTTCACCAAAGCCGATCGTGGTAGCCATGTAAGAAAGAAAGTAGAAGGCGTGAAAAAAGCCCATCCGCCAGGGCTCACCCTGATCATCCTGCCCCGGAATAAGCACGAAGCCTGCGATGGTAATGGCATAAACCACTATCAGCATGATCAAGGGCGTGCGCAGACGCCGCAATAGCAGATACAGTATATTTTGCATGCTTAGCGCCGCACAATAATGGTCTCAACCATTAGCAGTATCACCGACACCACATTGGCAATCAGAGCGCCCGCTGCGAAAGAAACCATACTGGCGGTAATTGAAGGCGTCATGCCTCCTGCATGAATATTCACGCCATAGCCCCAGGTGCAAGCTGCAATCAATAACTGCAGATCTGCCACCAGACTGGTCGCCAACATCAGCGCACCAAGATGGGTACGATCCCCAAACTTAAGTACGGTACAAATCAGGCTGACAACCAGGGCCGCAAACAGCTCCCAGACATCATGATGATCAATATTATCGATTTCACCAACAAAAAAGCCGAAATTTAATGTCAGTGCAGTATAATAAAAAATGCAAAAATCACTTTTTCCCGGTTCATAGACATATTTCCGTGACAGAGTGGAATTAACGCCAAGCGGTAGTCAGGAACTATCTGACTACTCTTCAGTCTTATCGAACATCAACATAAGCCTTCAAAGACTTACAGGTATCTTATGCCACCGGTTACAGGATTCAAAATGTTCCGCGTTGTTTTTTTATTGTTTCTGCTCAGTTTTTCCGGTTTCGTTTCAGCTCAGGTCATTCAGAGCCCCTATGACAACCGCGCATTTGAAGCCTTCACTTTACCCAACCAGCTTAAAGTATTGTTGATTTCTGATCCTGAAGCCGAAAAAGCCGCGGCTTCAATGGATGTAGCGGTTGGTTCTGGTGCTAATCCCGCAGAAATTCCAGGTCTGGCACACTTTCTGGAGCATATGCTGTTTCTGGGTACAGAAAAATACCCGGAAGCTGACAGCTACCAGGCGTTCATCAGTGCCAACGGTGGCTCACACAATGCTTTCACAGCGTATGAGAACACCAACTATTTCTTTGATGTACGTCCTGAGTCCCTCACAGGTGCCCTGGATCGCTTTTCGCGGTTTTTTATTGACCCATTATTTTCTGCTGAGTATGTGGAGCGGGAACGTCACGCTGTTGAGTCTGAGTTTCAAGCCAAACGCCGGGATGACAGCCGCCGCGTACACGAGGTTACCAAACAGGTAATGAATGCTGCGCATGCCTGGAGTAACTTTGCCGTGGGAGACCTGCGCTCCTTGTCAGATAGTGAAAATGTCCGCATACGCGACGCGCTGATTGATTTCTACCAGCAGTACTACTCAGCCAATCTAATGAGCCTGGTGATCAGTGGTCCCCAATCACTTGACGAGCTGCGTGAGCTGGTGGAAATGCGTTTTAGTGATATAGCCAATTTTCAGGCTGACGCTTATGTGGATCAGGCACCACTGTTCGATGAAGGCCAGCTACCCTTGCAGCTTGAAATTCAAACTTTGCGTCAGCAACGTACCCTGTCGCTAACCTTTCCGATTGACCCATTCGTGACCATTGGCGCAGCAAGCCACTGTACTTTATTGGCAGTCTCCTGGGGTATGAAGGTGAAGGCAGCCTGTTCAGCCTGCTGAAATCAAAGCAGCTGGCAACAGGACTTTCAGCCTTCACCAGCCTCGACCTGCCCGGCCAGGCAAGTTTCCAGGTGAATATCGAATTAACCGATGATGGCCTTGATCAGGTTGATCAAATTACCGCGTTGTTCTTTGGCTATGTCAGCTTACTGCAACAGCAGGGCCTGAGCGAAAGCCTGTACCAGGAAGAAAGCCAGTTGGCAGAGTTACAGTTTCAGTTTCGTGATCAGCCACAGGCCATTCATGAAGTTATGATGCTGGCACAGATGCAGCAGCGCTATCCGGTTGAAAACCTGCTGAATGCCAACTATCTGCTGGAAAGCTTTGAAGCCGAGCTGATTGATACCTATTTACGCCAGTTGCATCCAGATAATCTATTACTGACGTTACAGCATGACCAGGTCACGCCGGAGTTCACCGAAAAGCGTTATAACGCGGGTTACCGGTTTGCACCTATCGACGAGCAACGTCTGACGCTGTGGCGTGAATCAGCCCTGATAGCGATCTGCATCTGCGCAAGCTTAATCTGTTTATTCCCGATTCACTGGCGTTAACTGAACGCTCTGATACGCAGACTGATTTACCGGTAACCTTGCGGGATGAACCCGGTTTCAGCTTGTGGCATCAACAGGACCAGCAGTTCCTGCGCCCGCGTGCCGATATTTACTTTGCAATGATGACTCATCTGGCACTTGCGAGTGCCGAAAATGCCGTTATGCTGGAACTCTACACCCGGATACTCAATGATCAGATGAATGAGATGCTCTATGATGCATCTCAGGCCGGGCTGAATGTTTCACTCTACCCGCACCTGCGTGGCATCTCTTTGCAAATTTCCGGTTACAATGACAAACAGCCCCTGCTGCTCGATTATCTGCTGCAGGAGATGCTACAGCCTGAAATCACCCCTGCCCGATTTGAGCGGGTACGCCAGCAATTTGAAGAACGCCTGATTAATCAACGTCAGGAAGGCCCTTACCAGCTGGCCATGCAGCAGCTCTTTACTGCACTTATGTCACGCTGGAGTACGGAAGACCGGCTGGAAGCACTCGCCAAGGTGACACCTGAGCAGTTAGAGCAGTTTCTTGCAGAGTTATATACCGAAGCGGAAGTGCGTATCCTGGCACATGGCAATATAACCGCGGATACGGCCCTGAGTATGGCGCAGCAAATTCAGACTAAACTCCTGTCTGAAACCCATCCGGTTTCCGGAATCCGGGTGCCTGTGGTTGAAATCCCGCTGAACAGCCAACTGACTGATACACTGAAACTGGCACACAACGATGCTACGTTGGTTCGTTATTTACAGGCAGATGACCACAGCATCAAGCAGCGCGCAGGTGTCGCCCTGTTGAATGAGATTATATCAACACCATTTTATTCACGGTTGCGCACTGAAATGCAGCTGGGTTATATCGTTTTTGCTAACTACCTGCCCATGGGCGATGTGCCTGGTTTGGCACTTATTGTGCAATCACCCGTCGCTGACCCGGTAAAACTGGAATCTTATTTTGATCAATTTTTAATCGATATGCACAGCCAACTGCAGCAATTGAGTGATGCGCGGTTAGCTGATTTTCGGCAGGGCTTGCGTTCACGTTTATTACAGCCGGATACCCGGTTGTCTGAACGTTCTCAACGCTATTGGCGGGAGCTGGATCGTGATGGTGCATTCACAACACACTATCAGATCGCCGAACAGGTATCTGATATTACCCGTGAAGATCTGCTAGACCTGCTAGAGCAACTACAAACACGGCAATACCAGATCCGCAGCTTTGGCGCCCTGCTTCCAGAAAGTGATGCTGCGCCGATTATTCCGGATTTCAGTGGCTACCAACGTTTGCAACAGCAACGTATTGAGAGTCGCTTCTACTAATCACTTGAACAACACATTTAAATCCGGGGTAAATGACTCTTCCAGCAGCCTGAAACGCTCTTCCGGTTCAGGCTCAGTTTCCAGCGCTTCCAGGCGTCGGTAAAAATTACCCGCGCCAAGCATCTCTTCACCGACCAACTGCCCGGTGTCTGTTTCAAAAGTCAACTCACCGGTAAAACCGACATCCGGATCGCAGCCCTGACTCAACCCTAACGCAAAGCACTGCTGCTCACGGATATCCGCGGTGATTTCAGAAAAGATACGATCTTCTCCTGTCAGGGGTTGTGGTTCTTCGGGTTGGTTAAACAGCTCTTTTATTTCAAAGACTTCATCAGGTTCAGAGTACATAATGACCACTGGTTCTAACGGCTCAGCGGGTTCGGACGGATAAATTTCCGGCATAGGCTCTGGATCATAGTCACCCCAGTCACGTCCCTCAAATACATCCCGGGCATGAAAACGCCCGCCTTCGTAGCCTTCTGGCTCTATCACCCTGTAGTCAGGACGTTCATTTGCCAGGGTTGTCAGCGACATGAATGCAAGTAGACACCACAGCAGGCTTTTATTCACCGGTCAGAACTCCATCGGATAGATAGATTCAGCATAGGTTGCCAGATCCTCAAGTATCTGTTGCTCCCTTGATGTTAGCTCACGTTCTGCTGCAATACGATTTAGCTCATCAAATAACGCTGTTATGGTCAGGCAGCCATCATTATCCGGGCCCAGTAATTGCCGACTGCGATACTCTTCCCATTGCTGCTGCTCGTCATCGGTAAGACTGAAAGCAAAGTTGCGTGCTTTATAGCGCAACAACAGTTCCGGCAAACGCTGATCCTGAAAAGGCAGCTTCAATCCAGCCAACAACTCCGGCGGTGTTTGCCGAACCTCTTCCATCAGATGCCGGTCTGTATCACTGAAAAAGCCACCACTATAAAGCATATGGTCCGGATTTTTTTCAGCATCAAAACCGGATTCTGCATAAACAGCCTGTAACTTGTCCTGCCAGACAGCACGACTCTGGCGTAATATAGCCAGGTGTTGTCGACACACGTCACCGGAAATAGTGAGTCGCTGCGCCTCGGCAGGGCTGAGCATTGTTGCTGGCGCGAGTACCGGACAACGGTTAGCATGCACCAACTTCAGAGCCACTCTGGGCGCATCGACTGGCTGTTCATCTTGACGGGTATACAGACCTGTGCGAAGTTGCTCAACCGTGAGATCAAGCAAGGGTGAGGGATCATGACGCAGATCCCAGACAATCACGGCATTACTGTTAACCGGGTGCTGTGCCAGAGGCGCAATTGCAGCCAGGTTACCCTGCTCCACCGGGTAGCGCGAAGACACATGCAGTACCGGCTTCATGGATTGGGTATCCAGCATCTGCGCACCGCTTGTTTGGAGCGTTGGGAAAACACAAAATCAAACAGTTTGGGTTGTTTCTCCTTAACCAGCTTCGCCAGAGCCAATGTTGCCCAGACATCTGACAGGGCATCGTGCGCCTGCTCATGTGCCAGCCCGTTAGCACGACTCAGATCTTCAAGGCGCAGACTGGGAGCGCCTGACTCATAGGTGGGCCAGACAATACCCTCAGGACGCAATGCCCGTGCCAGACGCAGCATATCAATAATATCCCAGCGTGAGCAGCCATTCTGCCATTCACGTGCATAGGGATCAAAAAAGTTGCGGTAAAGCGTGTAGCGCGTCACTTCATCATCAAAACGCAAGCTGTTATAACCCACGCTACAGGTACCTGGTTGAGATAGTTCAGCATGAATACGACTGATAAACTCGGCTTCACAAACCCCTTCCGCTATGGCTTTTTGCGGCGTAATACCGGTGATCAATGATGCCATGGGGTGTGGCAGAAAATCATCGGCCGGAGCACAGTACAGCACCAATGGCTCACCGATAACATTAAAGTCCATATCAGTGCGCACCCCGGCAAACTGCAAGGGCCTGTCACGCTTGGGATCCGTGCCGGAGGTTTCATAATCATGCCAAAAAAAGCTACCCGTTTGTGCCTGTGCCATCTCACCATCTCATGCTATAGTCGATTATCCGTAACGTTCATACGGCTATCCTATCGTGTTATGCTGAAGAGTATCAGTTAATAATCCGGGGATCATCCTATGTTGCAGGATCAAACCAGCAGCGATCAACTCTGCCCATGTCAATCGGGTAAGCCTTTTAACTTTTGTTGTGGTCCGGCCATCAATGGCAGTCGACCGGCCAAAACGGCTGAAGCGCTGATGCGCTCACGTTATTCAGCATTTTTTGTCGGTACCGTTGACTATCTGATCGAGTCCACGGCACCGGAAACCCGCCGGGAAGAAGACCGTGAGCTTCTGATTGAGCAATCACAAATTACCAACTGGACCCAACTGACTATTCTTGAGGCACAGGTAGGCCAGTCCGGTGATACAGAAGGTCAAGTTAGCTTTGAGGCACACTTTGAAAGCCCAGACGGCAACGGCATACTCAGAGAAACATCACGTTTCCGACGCGATGGGGAACGCTGGTATTACGTTGATGGTGATCTGGAACTCATCCTCACCTGAGTTTTTGGGTTAAGATTTATACACCATGGTCGATAACCTCAGAATAGATTGAGGTTATCAGCATGCGTATCGATTCGTCTTTTTTGCAGCTCACATCATCACATCAAGCATTTAGCCGTTACGAACGTAGCGAACAGCTACAGGTCAGCCTTCCGAACGGCCCAACGGGCCAGACTACTGAGCTGAGTTACAACAGCCAGCAGAGTACAGAAACAACTCAACTTATGACCTATGCCGAGTTACGACGTCAGGCGGGAAACCCGGCGTTAGCACTAAAAGCAGAGCGCTTGTCACAACAGGTTACTGCAGCGAACGAGCGTAATCAATCAGCGGCCAATACAGCCTCGACAGAGCTTAATCCAAGCGACGAAGATGACGATTTTCTGGAACTTTCAGCAGAAGACCGGCTACGTATTTCGCTGATTCAATCCTTGCTCAGCAGTCTTACTGGCAAGGAAGTGGAATTTTCCATCACTGACCTTCGTATACCCAAACAGCAACCTGCTGAAGCCGCGCTACCGCAAGCAAGTGCAGCAACTGAACAGCCACAGGAAGCACCTGCTCAAGCCAACCTGGACTACCAGGTTTCAGAAACTTTTTACCAGCAAGAGCAAACAAGCTTTCAGGCCAGTGGACGGATCACTACGGCCGACGGCAAGCAAATCCAGATCGATATTTCTCTGAATATGAGCCGTGAGTTGCTACAGCATCGAGAGTTCTCATTACAACTGGGTGCCGCCCTCAAAGACCCACTGGTGATCAGTTTTGATGGTAACGCCGCGGAGCTTAGTCAGGAGCGCTTTGAGTTCGACTTAACGCTGGATGGTCAGCAAGACCTGATTCCAAAACTGGCTGGCAATGCCGCATTCCTGGCATTGGATAAAAACACTGATGGTGTCATTAATGATGGTAGCGAGCTGTTTGGTGCAACGACCGGTGATGGCTTTGCGGAACTGGCAGGATATGACGCTGATGGTAATGGCTGGATTGATGAAAGCGATAGTATTTTTGAACACCTGCAGCTCTGGTTAAAACCTGGCGAGGGTAGCAGTCAGCAGCTGATAAGCCTGAAAGATGCGGGTATAGGCGCTATTTATTTGGGTAATGCCGATACACCTTTTACATTGAACAGTTCACTAGGTGAAGAGCGTCTGGGAGTGATCCGCTCCAGTGGAGTCTACTTGTCAGAGCAAGGCAAGGCAGGCTTGATCCAGCATGTTGACCTGAGTGTCTGAGCAACTATTTCGACTTAGGCTGCAATCAAGGCTTTTATTGCAACACCTCGCACCGGTAGAATAGTCCGCCTTAGCGTTAGCTTAGCCATATTTAAGGATTGCCGGACTTAACGTCCGGTTACGGTGATTGATGTTTGTAGACCTGTTAAAACCCAGATGGCGTCATCCGAGTGCTGCTGTGCGCAGTCTTGCGGCAACAAAACTCAACCCCAACAAAAAATCTGATGCCGGAAAACTTAGGCAGCTTGCCTATCACGACCCGGACCCCGAAGTCCGGAGCGTTGCTATAACACGCCTGACGGATTTGCAGCTTCTAATTGAACTGCTTGAGCAGAGTGCCAATCCAGCGCTTGCCGACCTGGCTGCATCCAGGCTGATCACCTTGACAGAACAGGGCTGATCAACCCAAGACAGCTTGAATCTGTTCAGTCTGAAACTGCACTCAGCCTACTCATCCGTCACAGCCAGAGTGAAGCACTGCATCACGCGCTACTTCCTCGCATAATTAACGAATTACTACTGTCTGACATTGCCATGCGCGCCCCACTCACCGCAACGCGTCAACTGGCAGCCTCTCAACTCAATGATCCAGACTGTCTTGAAAAAGTGCGTAACTTTGCCAAAGATCATGACAAGGTGGTTTATCGTATTACGCGTGATACACAAAAGCGCAGGCACCAGCTTGAGCTGGAACAGCAGGCCATACAGCAACAGCGCCTTACCCTGTTGGACAATCTGCATAATCTGATAAATAGCCCGGACAGGCAGTTTTTCAGTGCCCGTTTCCAGGCCCTGCAAAACCAATGGAATGAGCTACCAAATCATCAGCAAAGCGGTGAGACAGAAGCGTATGAGCAACTGGCCAGCAAGGCCGAACTGATCCTGCAACAACAAGTGGCTAAACAGAACGCCGAGGCTGAGGCCGAAGAGGCCCTGGCGATGGCACGTCAGCGGCTTGCACTATGCCAAAATATGATTACCCAACAGTTAGACCAATTGCAGCAATTCTCGATTGATCAAAATGACACAGAACTCAGTTGGGTCAAACCAGAGAACGAAATACAACAGCTATTAACAGAATATGCTCCCCATCTGACAAACGCCGAACACCAAAAAATAGATGAAATTACTACAATCATTGAGGCTTTGCGGGCATTGCAACAACACAACCCAGGTTTTCGCAGCGTAATTGAGCAGGCGAATGCGGCAGGTGATGTGCATACGCTACAGCAAAGCCAGCAGGCTATTAATCAGGCACTGAAGTCATACAACTGGCCACAGGCACTGCACTCTGTGCTGGACCTTAAAGCCTTGACAGCAACGCGCCAACAAGTTGAAAAACGTCTGCAAGAGTTTAAACAGCAAGACCAGACTGCACAGGCCGTGATTGAAGAGCAGCTGAGTGTGCTCGATGCTCACATTAAGCAAGGCGAAACCCTGAAAGCACAGGAATTACTTGACAGCTTAAGCAAACAGGTCAAAAAACAACCACTATCCGAAGCCCTGCAGCAGCAATTTCGAAATCTTTTAGCCCAGGTCAATGAGATGTCCGAGTGGCAACAATTTGCGGCTATTTCCAAGAAAGAGCAACTCTGCATTGCCATGGAAGCATTGATAGACAGCCACCTCGCACCTGCGGCTTTGGCAGAGCAGATACGTGCACTGCAGCAGCAATGGAAGCAGTTAGATCAACAGTCCCCTGCTCCAGTCAAACATCTCTGGGAGCGTTTTCACGCAGCCTCACGTCAGGCCTATCAACCCTGTGATGCTTACTATAAGGAACTCAGTCGATTACGTGCCTGGAACCTGTCGCAGCGTGAACTGATTTGCCAGCACCTGGAAACCTATTTCAGCACACTAAACTGGTCACAACCCGATTGGCGGGCACTGGAACAGATACTGAAAAAAGCCAAGCATGAATGGCGGGAGTTTTCACCCGTGGATCGCGCCCCTGGAAAGCTGTTGCAGGCACGCTTTCAGCAGTTAATCGACCAGGCTGATAAAGCACTGCAAGCTCACCGTAACCATTGCGCCATTCAAAAACAGGCGTTGGTTGATGAGGCTCAGCGACTGACTCAAGATGAAGATGTAGTTGCTGCAGCTGAAGGTATCAAAGCCCTGCAACAGGCCTGGAAAAGCATTGATAGCACCGCCAAGCACAAGGAACGCAAACTTTGGGAAGCTTTTCGCAGCCACGGCGATCAAATTTTTGCCCGAATCAGGACGCTGTCACAAGATCAGCATTCCTCAGATCAGCATCCTACTGATGAGAATCCTGAAACAGCTGCACGGCTTTTGTGTATACGTTTGGAAATACTTTTCAATCAACCCAGCCCGGATAATGACCAGTACCTGCGGATGGAGTATCAGATGCAGCGTTTGCAGGAAGCCCTTGAACCCTGCTCAGACACTGAACGCAAAATTGCTGTTCAACAGGTTATTGAAGAATGGCATGAAGGGGGTTTCGCTGAACAGTTCGAGTGTTTACACGAACGATTCAATACATTACTGACACATAACGAGTAAGCCCCGTAAACGGGGCTTACTCGTAGCAGATGGCCGGGGCCAATTAACTCATGTGCAGACCGCCGTTAATCGACAAGTCCGAACCGGTTATATAGCCGGAGTTTTCGTCTGCCAGAAAAGCAATGGCGCGACCAATTTCTTCCGGGTAACCAAAGCGTCCAACCGGAATGGTTGAAGTGATTTTTGCCTGAATATCTTCAGAAATTTTTGCCACCATTGGCGTCATGATATAACCGGGTGACAAAGTATTCACAGTAACGCCTTTGGCCGCCACTTCTTGCGCCAGCGCTTTAGTAAAACCGTGAATACCCGCCTTGGCTGCCGAGTAGTTACACTGACCAAACTGACCCTTCTGTGCATTAACGGAAGAGATATTAATTATGCGACCAAAACCTTTTTCCAGCATTGGGTTAATCACCAAACGGGTCATATGGAACATACTGTCCAGGTTTGCTGACAATACCTCGCTCCACTGCTCCCAACTCATTTTCTTGAACATGCCATCACGGGTAATACCGGCATTATTAACCAATACATCAATACTGCCACCGGTCAGCTCTTCTACGGTTTTGATGCAATCAGCACAGGAAGCTGAATTGGTCACATCACCGTAGGCAACATCTATTTCATAACCATCACGACGCTGGTCTTCTTGCCAGGTTTTAGCCTTATCGTGATTACCACCACTGTTATAACCCGCCACAACGCGAAAACCAGCATCTGCCAGCGATCGGCAAATCCAGGTACCCAAACCGCCTGTACCACCTGTAACCAAAGCCACTCTTTTTGTCATAGTTCACATCCCATTTACACTGTCGGTTTTATTGTTATTGCCGGCCATTGAGGGCATAACGAAGCATTGCACTTCATACCGAGGTACGGCAACTCAATCTTTTGCAAGCCTTTCCCTTTAAGCATAGCCCCTCAATCATGACGGGACTAGTCTATATTGAGAAAAAAATATGGATATTCACTAATCTAGACAAAGGTCTAAGTTTGGCTCAGATTGATTGACTCGCTTGTAACAAGCCCCTAACCTTATTGCCTACACGAGTAAATTGGTAATACCAATTTACCCAACTAAGTATAAATACACAATTAACTGGACTAGAGAACGTTTTATGAATTCCACCCTGCTCTCGTTGCTGGCATTTGCACCGCTTGTATTGGCGGCTATTTTGCTGGTCGGACTGCACTGGCCTGCCAAACGCGCCATGCCTGTAGTCTTTGTCGTTACCGCTGTGATCGCCCTCACCGCTTGGGAAATGACGTTTAACCGCGTACTGGCCTCAACCCTACAAGGCTTAATTCTTACCGGTGCCATCCTGTGGATTATTTTTGGCGCCATCCTGCTGCTAAACACCCTTAAGCATTCCGGTGCTATCACCGCGATTCGTGGTGGGTTTTCCAATATCAGCCCGGACCGCCGTGTTCAGGTCATCATTGTAGCCTGGCTGTTTGGCTGCTTTATTGAAGGGGCTTCCGGTTTCGGCACACCAGCCGCTGTAGCTGCCCCGTTACTGGTTGCTCTGGGTTTCCCTGCCTCGGTGCAGTCATGGTAGGCATGATGATTCAGTCTACGCCGGTGTCCTTCGGTGCGGTGGGTACACCGATCGTCGTAGGTGTGACTGGCGGGCTGGATCGTGCAGGCATTACTGAAGCATTGATTGCTCAGGGCTCTGACTGGGACACCTTCTATCGTTTGATTACCTCCGAAGTCGCCATCATACATGCACTGATCGGTGTGCTTATGCCACTGTTTATGGTCATGATGCTGACGCGCTTTTTCGGTAAAAACCGTTCATGGCGTGAAGGTCTGGCAATGGCGCCCTTTGCCCTGTTTGCCGGTATCGCTTTTGTTATTCCTTATGCTGCAGCCGGTGTATTCCTTGGGCCGGAATTCCCATCCATGATCGGCGCCCTGGTTGGCCTGATTATTGTGGTTCCTGCGGCTAAAGCCGGTTTCTTGCTACCTAAAAAGACCTGGGACTTTGCTGATGCCAGAGACTGGCCAGTGGAGTGGATGGGAAATATCGAAATTAAACTCGATAGTCTGACGGCTAAAGCACCCATGTCGATGGCACTGGCATGGATTCCCTACCTGCTGCTGGGTGTATTACTGGTTTTATCCCGCGTCAATGCGGATGTAAAGGCCTTCTTCACCCAAAACCTGGTACTGGGCTGGCAGAATATTCTCGGTGAAGCTGGCGTATCCGGCAGTATACAGTTCCTGTATTTGCCAGGCGGCATCATGATTATGGTGGTACTGGCTACCTTCCTGCTCCATCGGATGCAGTTCGGTGAGCTACGCGCAGCGGTAAGCGAGTCGTCCAAAACGCTGCTGGGAGCCGGATTTGTGTTGCTGTTCACCATCCCGATGGTGCGTATCCTGATTAACTCAGGCGTTAACCTGGGGGACTTGCCTCCATGCCCCGTGCTATGGCAGAACTGGTGGCCGGCAGTGTCGGTGATGTTTACCCCTTCTTTGCTGCCACTGTGGGTGCGCTGGGAGCCTTCATCGCCGGTTCAAACACAGTATCCAATCTGATGATGGCGCAGTTCCAGTTTGACACAGCCCAGTTAATCGGTGTTTCCAGCGCCATGCTGATCGCCGCTCAGGCTGTCGGTGCCGCTGCCGGTAACATGATTGCCATCCACAACATCGTTGCGGCTTCAGCAACCGTGGGCTTGCTCGGACGTGAGGGCCAAACAATCCGTTTGACCATTATTCCGACGATTTATTATCTGATCATGGCAGGCCTGATTACGCTCATCGCTCTGCATCTGGTAGGTATGAGTGATCCATTGATGGCGCAATAACAAGCCTGTATTGCCGGGGGCCATTCATGGATGGCCCCTTTTTCAGTTCAATATCAGTAGATTATTGTACAGCCGCTTGCAACGCTACATCAGGAGGTTGACGGTCCATTCCCCAACTTCTTAGCATATAACCCTGTACTTCATCCAGCTCATCCTGCGGCACTTTTGCCAAAGCCCCGCCTTCAAGTGGATCATAGTGAAAGATATACAAACGTGACGTGAATTGCGCAAAGGGCAAAGAGGCTTCACCAAAGCGTTCACCTTTTCCCGCCGTGCTCACTACCACATCATCACCCCAGTTCTGCCCACTGTCATTATTCGGGTTATAGAAATACACCCGCATGACATCCTCAGGATCCAGTGCCACACGCAACAGAGTGATTGCATGCCAGCCAATAAAACGCGCGGCTGAGTCAGTAATGGCAATACCGGCAGGTTGCGGATGAATCAGTGGTTGGTTGCCGTTAAAATAAGGATGGTAACAGGCATAAAATGCCCGGATAAACTCATCCAGATCCTGAAACTTACCGGTGGCAACATCAACATTGATGCGAAATCCACGTCCTGACCACCAGCCATGAAACTCGGGGTTGACCCAGCGATGTGGATCGCCCTCCCGACCAATACAGCGGCGCCCCATCTCGGCGTAGATACGATCAAGATGGGGGACCAACAGCAAGGAAACCGGATCAAGATCTATGGGCGTTTCTCCAGCAATGCCGGCCTGGCAATCGCGAGATGAAATAGGCTGACCCTCAAAGTGCATAACTACTTCATCATCCCTGGCCGCCCAGACCAGCATCTGCAACAGATAATCCGGATCATTGTAAGCCCACATGGACAGGGCTCGGGCTGACTGACAGGTTGGACTGTTACCCTGTCCAACACCCAGTGGTTGCCCCAGAATACACAGCACGCCTTCCAGTAAACGCGCATTGACGGATACCTGATCGCCAAAGGCTAAGGTTAAGCGTGTTTGCGCTGCTTTGCACAAGGGTAGACCTAACTGCCGCCAGAGCGCCGGTGCGACCGGAGGCTGATAGAGAATGCCGCGCTCCAGCATCAATGACAGGCCGTAAATGCCTTGAGCCGTAGCCGGGAGAATCACCTGACGGATCAGTGCCTGGATCAACTGGCGGAAACACATAAAACAATCCCGACCGGTTGAAGACAAGCCCAGCGCTTCAATCAGCAAGTAGTCATCCACCGCCAGCAGGTGGCGCAGCAACACAGCATGATAAGGTGACACCAAACCTGTGTCGTGCATGGCTCTGGCAAAGCCAGTTGCTTCTGACTGCAAGGCTTGATTATCCATACTCGCTAGCCTGTCTTTGTAGACATCAACACCCGGATCTTCACGACACGCCTGAGTGGTGCCAAACAGACTACTGACTAACCGGGCCGCCCCCTGCCCACTGCTACCCAGATCTATATCCGGATTATGCTGGCAGATCGCAATCTGAGTCACCATGCGTTTGACCGCATCCACCTGAATTGGGCGTTGTTGCAGGATGCGCCAGATTTCATCAACCAACTGATCAATTACATGCTCATAACCTATCCGATGCGCCAGATACTCGAACAATAGCCGTGGGATTTGTGCTAAACGCCCCTGAGTTTCACGCTCGGCTTCACTGGGTGGTGTGAATAACAAGGCCAGATTAATCGCCATGACCTGTGTCAGGTAGTGGTGAGCCTGTTCAGCAGAGATCAGTGGATGGCGATAGCCATCCATGGCAACTGCCAGAAGACGAATTTCACTCAGTGACTCGATCACCAGCAAGTTGGCATCCGCACTCTGCAATGAATGTGAGGTCAGAGAAGGCACCAAAAACTGCGGCGTTTGCCAGTCAGAACCGGCAAACACGCCAGCCTGCTCTATCCCTTCAGCTCGGCTTTCTAACGCGGCACAGCCACCTGGCTGCAGCAAGACACGCCTGACCAGATCCAGCACAACCACCAGCTTGTCATATTTGGCAAACTCAGGTGCCTGCGCCAGGCGCTCAATACCTGCATCCAGCTTTTGCAGCAAGGCATCAAGCTTCGGGTTAGTCTGCTCTACTTCTTCAATACCCTGACTCACTTGCTCATCCTTTTATGACTACCGATCCAACATCAGATATAAAAATCCAGCTCTTCCTGATGTTTGAGTAAACGTTTCATTTCATCAGCTTCAGACCCGACAAAATACACCAAGCCCCAATGCGTACCAAACGCTGTGCGTTTAGTCACGGTTTCCTGAGCCGGCGTGGTTAATTCATGTGACTCAAAATAGGGGTGATCCTCGGTTTCTTCAGGAATCTCAAGGCGGCTGACAACCCGGCGTCGAGGGTAAACACCAAAGCAACCGGCAAACCCCTTGGCATCGACCACTTCCTTCGGAAAGAACTCCCGGATCTCGTCTTCAGTCGTTTTCGGATCAAACACCAACATACTGGCCTGATAAGCGTTGAAGCCATACACCCGCTCCAGTAGCTCAAACACTTTGAACCCAGGCGGACGATAAGCCACTTCGCCAAAGTACATCTCACCATCGCTGGTGACAAAGTATTCAGGGTGAATCATCCCAAATTCAATATCAAAGGTTTTGACCAGTTTTTCGATCTGATGTTTAATTTGATCGCGGTATTTTTCCAGCTCCGGTGAAGCGGGTACAAACACGGAATATCCCAGCGTGACGTACTCAGAAATATTCAAAAAACAAATTTTGCCATTATGGATCCAGGCTTCAACGGCAAATTCCCAGCCATCCAGATGGGACTCCATCAACGCTGGAAACTCATCATCGGGAATAGCATCAACATCATCCGGTGTGCGCACCACCCGGTGCCCTAAACAACCAGCCTTATCAAACGCCTTGAAATGAATTGGGTCATTCGGGTCGCCATCAAGCTTCAGCAACGTCTGATTAACGCGGCGCAGAAAACGCACGACATCTTCTCGATCATGCGCTTCCTCAAAAATACCGACACGAATCCCACCCAGTTGAGCACGACGTTTCATCAGAGATTTATCACGCATCAACATCGCCTGGCCTAACAAGCGCGGATTATCCAGCAGTACCGAGTTGATGGCACCAGCCCACTCCACAGTTTCTTCAAAAATGGGAATGGCTACATCCACCCCCATCTCTTTGAGGGTTTCAGCAATTTCCATTGAACGGTCATTCAGGCGTTCAAAATTCCAGGCAACATAGGGAATATTGTGTTGTGTGCAGTATTCTTCAGCCCAATCAGGGGCTACAACCACATACCTGCGATCAAATTTCTCTGCCGCTTCCACAGCACTCAGGCTCCAGCCCAGCAGGGCTATGTAACCTTTATCCAGATTCTTTTCCATTATGTATCTCCTGTAGCCTGAAAATTCAAATAACTCCTATCAAGTACTTTATACGAGCCAATAAACTTCATTAATTAAGAATTTGCCTTTAGACCCTAACAAGCCAGCCCCCCCAGCTGTCAAGGTAAAGTTATTCTTATTCAGGGGCTGCAGTCAGGTTACTGCCATGCACAACACGGTGCACAAAGCGGAGTTTTTCAATGGTAGCCGGTGCCAGTACAAAGGGATAAGCATGATCATGACCAATGCTGCGATTCAGGCTGTTCATCACATACGTCAGGGGCAACCAATGCTCAATCAGAGTATCGAATGCTCCCTCATGATAGGCATTAAAATCATGGCTGACTTTCATGGAATGCTGACTGCCGACACGTGGGTGTATCTGCAGGCCATATTCGTAAGCGGTTTCCAGCGTATCGACGATATGCAGATAGTGAGCCCAGGTTTCAGCCCAGTCTTCCCAAGGGTGAGAACTGGCATAGGCACTGACAAAACGTGTGCGCCAGTCGACTGGAGCACCAAAGCGGTAATGATTATCCAGCGCCTGCACATAGTTCTGGGTATCATCGCCAAACAGGTCACGGAAAGGAAGTAACCACTGACTGTCTCTTACCAGGCGGTCCCAATAATAATGGCCTGATTCATGCCGAAAATGGCCCAATATGGTGCGATAGGGTTCATCCATCTGCTCGCGCATCTGTTCACGCTTTGCCGGGTCGGCTTCAGCAAGATTGATGGTAATCAAACCCTGATCGTGACCGGTCAAAACTTTAGAGCGCTCACTGAAGCTTGGATGAGGGTCTGCCAGAAAATCAAATGCCATACCACGATAATGATGTTTAAGTGACATTAACGGCAGATTGAGTTGCAGCAAGGAATACACCAAACGGCGCTTTTCTGTTTCCATAATACGCCAAAGTTCGGTATTACCGAGTACAGACAGATCCGGAATGGTTTGATTCAAATCACAGGCACGACAGAAATGCTGCTCATTTTCAGCTTCTATCATCCAGTTACACACCCCTGCACCTGTATAATTGTTACACATACGGTAAAGGCGCGTATCACCAACAGGTTGCCAGAGTCCATTTCCAGCGGGTACCAGGGCACTTAAACGCTGAGTATCCTGCAGAAACCCCAGGGTGGCTCCACATTGCGTGCAACACACATTGTCAAAGTAGATTAAATTGCCACAAGCCGTACAGGTAAAGAGTTTCATTGGAACAGGCCTCTAGATTTTGCAACAGTGCAAAAGCCAAAACCCCATCCTACTCGCTTCATGTACCCGGCGACAGTTATACAGCGCACCTATCTTCAGCGAACCTATCTTCAGCGTACCTAAGCCCCGGCATGAAGCAGGCCAGTCAACTTCTGCCGCATCCACGACCAGGCGATAATTGCTGTGAGTATATTAGCCAGCACCAGCGCGCTGAACAGTCCCTCCAATCCAAACAACTGATTACCTAACCAGCCCAAGGGTAAATACATCAGAAACAAGCGGATCAGGCTGACTTTGAGTGCCAGCAGAGGCTGATGCAAGGCGTTGAAAGCTGATGCACTGAGGAAGGTTGTCGCCTGAAAACCAAAGCCCAACGGCACTATCAATATCCATAAGCGGATAAGCCGGGTCACTTCAGGATCATCACTGAAAAGCGCCGCCAACGGTGCCGAAAAAATCAATAGAAATAAGTAAATAACTACCTGCCAGGCTAATGCAAAGCGAATCACCAGCGCATAGGCTTTTTTAATCCGTAGCAGCTGGGACGCACCGAAATTCTGACTAATAAAAGGAGGCAAGCTCATGGATAAAGCCAGGCACACCAGCAATGCCAGGGATTCAATACGATTCCCTACCCCGAGGCCGCCACCGCCTCAGCACCGTGCCGGGCGACCATAGCGGTCAGCACCCCGTTAGCAACCGGTGTAGTGATATTGGAGAGTGCGGCTGGCACGCTAATACTGAAGAGTTCACGCCAGTAGCGTAGCAGCGTCAGCAGGGATGGAAAGCGTAAAGTCAGCATATGGCGACGATGATGTAACAGGTGCAATGCAACTAGCGTAGTGATCCCCCAAGCGATGACGCTGGCCAGGGCTGCACCCTGTATACCCAAGGCCGGAAATGGACCCAAACCAAAGATCAGCAAGGGATCTAATATAAAATTCAACAGTGAAGCCAATAGCATAATCATCGCCGAGCCACGCACATCTCCGGTTGCACGTAAAATGCTGTTACATACCATGTTCAACACCATAAACACGGAACCTGCAAACCAGATCTGCATATAGGCGCGAATCAGGGGAAGGAGTTCTGCTTCGGCACCCATCAACTTAAACACGGGCTCAATGGCAAATTGCCCGGCAAAACCCACGATCACCAGCAGAATCGTGGTTATAAACAAACTTGAGGTAGCTACCTGTGCCGCCGACCCGGTATCGCCCTGACCGATGCGCCGCGCCAATGTTGCTGACGTTCCTATTCCCAACCCAATCGCCAGGCTGATTACCACAAAGGAAACCGGAAAGGTAAAAGCCAAAGCTGCCATGGGCAAGGTACCTAACTGTCCGACAAACCAGATATCGGCCAGATTGAACAGCATAATGCTGACAATCCCGAACATCATCGGGATGGTCATCTGCACCAACACACTGCGCATCGGTCCGTTCAAAAGATCAGGAGAGCGGTTCATTAACCTGGGTAACCCAACAGAAAATGCACTATTTTAGCATTTAAAAACAGCCAATGCAGTTTGTCTGTAATGCTTTAAATGCTAATCTTGCCCTTAACCAAGGAGTGTTAGACTGTATGTTGACTGTAGGATTAACCGGTGGGATCGGCAGCGGTAAAAGTGCTGCATCCAGACTGTTTGAACAATTGGGCGTCGCCGTGATTGATGCCGACCAGGTGGCTCGTGATGTCGTCGCACCGGATGAACCGGCCCTGATGGCTATTCAAGCCGAATTCGGCAAGGAGGCACTGGATAACACCGGTCAATTGAACCGGCGCTGGCTGCGCCAACAGGTGTTTGATCATCCAGACAAACGCCACTGGCTTGAAGCGCTATTACACCCGTTGATACGTCAGCAAATCCTTGACTGGTTAGCATCCCGGCAGCAGGAAAGTTATGTTATTTTAGCTTCCCCACTACTATTGGAAACCGATCAGCACTTGCTGACACAGGCTGTTATAGTGGTTGATCTGCCCGAAAACCTTCAGCTACAGCGTAGTTGTATGCGTGATGCAATGACGACAGACGCTGCAGGTAAAATTATCGCTGCACAAATGCCCCGGCAGCAACGGGTGGAAAGCGCCGACTATATTCTGGATAATAGCGGTAGCCTGACCAGTCTTGAAGCACAGGTAAACGCGCTTCACCAACAACTTATAACCAGGGCCATTAACCAAAGCACATGATGTACATGGACTATTATGACAAAACGTGAAATCGCCTGCCCACAGTGTGGCAAACCAACACTCTACGCAGCAGAGAATCTTTCGCGCCCCTTTTGCAGTGAACGTTGTCGTTTAATCGATCTGGGTGAATGGGCCAGTGAAAGTTACCAGATACCGGTAGAACCCAGTCTGGATGACTTTTCATCGGCTGATATTGAGCACCCGCCACTCACACGTCATTAAATACTACCCACAAGGAAGCCAAGGATGTTAAGTAAAGTTGTTATTCCCGTAGCCGGACTCGGGACCCGGGTGTTACCTGCCAGTAAAGCTGTTCCCAAGGAAATGCTGACCGTGGTTGACAAGCCGGTAATTCAGCATGTTGTTGAAGAAGCTATTGCCGCAGGCTTTACAGAGATTATTTTGGTTACTCGCAGTGGCAAGCAGGCTATTGAAGATCACTTCGACCATCACTATGAGCTGGAAGCTGAGCTGGCCCGCAAGGGTAAAACCGCGCTGCTGGAAAGTATTCGTGACATTCTACCCGCCGGGGTTGAAGTGATTAGCGTGCGACAACCCAAGGCACTGGGATTGGGACATGCGGTACTCTGCGCCGCGCCGATAGTCGGCAACGAGGATTTTGCGGTGATGTTACCGGATATGCTTATTGATAATGCCGGTCAACAGCGCGATATGTCCTCTATGGCAGCCGCCTGGAAAACTTCCGGACTGGGACAGATCATGGTTGAAGGCGTACCAGAAGACCAGGTACAGCGCTACGGCATCGTCGACTGTGCCGGTGTTGCAGTAAGCCCTGGCGAAAGTGCCGATATCCGCGGCATGGTTGAAAAACCGGATGTTGCCTCCGCGCCATCCAATCTCGCCATTGTAGGACGTTACATTTTACCTGCGCGTATCATGTCTTTGCTCAAGGATACTCAGCCAGGAGCCGGCGACGAAATACAGTTAACTGATGCTCTGCAGACTCTGCTTTCAGAATCTGGCCTCCAAGCTACTCCATGGCAGGTAAACTGTTCGACTGCGGCAACAAAGCTGGACTGTTACAAGCCAATGTAGCCTTTGGCCTGCAACACCCTGAAACAGCTGATGCGCTGCGCGCTTATCTTGACACACTGTAAATGCCAATCCGACCCCGTAGCGGGGTCGGACCCAATTGATAACTTCCTTATGAAATGACTGGTTTATTCGACCTTTTCATAATCCTACTACTAGTCGGAATTCCGCTCGCTCTGTCCTTGGTCTGTTCAACTCACATCCTTTTGACCAAACGTGACAGTCGCGCCAGCATTGCCTGGATGGGACTGGTTTGGCTTGCCCCAGTACTGGGGGCGTTAACCTACCTGCTATTTGGTATCAATCGCCTGCATTCTCGTGCCAATGAATGGAAAAAAAAGCTGGCCGATAACCGCCGTGATAGCCTACAGCCATTTCTACCTGATATGCTCGCACAATGCGTACCTGAACCCATGCAAACCTTGTCGCGACTGGCTGACAAGGTCTCCAATCAACCCCTGCTGGCTGGTAATGCGATTTCACCACTATTCAACGGTGATGAGGCTTATCCACGTATGCTGGCAGCGATTGACTCTGCTGAACACAGCATCACGCTGAGTACGTTTATTCTGCGTAATGACAAACTTGGCAAGCAATTCGTTGATGCGTTGAGTCGAGCGGCCGAACGCCAGGTATCCATTCGCCTGCTGGTGGATTACATGGGCTTTCGCTATTCCTTTCCAACACTGAAAAAACGCCTTAAAAAGGCCGGTCTGCAATATGCTGAATTTATGCCGCCTAACTGGCCGCGTACCTTTCCTTTTCTCAACCTGCGCAACCACCGTAAGCTACTCATCGTAGATGGCCGCACAGGCTTTACCGGTGGCATGAATATCAGCGACCATCACTGCCGTGATAGCCGTCAGTGCATTCCCATTGAAGATATTCACTTTTTAGTTGAAGGCCCCGTCGTAACTGAGTTGCAAAGTATCTTTGCTGAAGACTGGTATTCAAGCACTGGTGAAGAGCTAGAGGGTGCTCTCTGGTTCAGTACCCCAGAAACACCCGGCAGCACCCTCGCTCGCGCAATTGCTGATGGCCCGGATGATCGCTTTAACATGTTGAGACAGCTGATGCTGGGGGCGATAGGGTCAGCGCAAACCCGGATACGCATCATGACTCCCTATTTTGTACCAGATGCCAGCCTGGAAGAAGCCCTGATTACCGCCTCGCTACGGGGCATCCAAATCCAGTTGCTGTTACCCGGACGCAACAACCTTAAACTGGTCGATTGGGCGTGCCGTCACCATCTGCTGGAAATGGTCCGTCAGGGGGTGGAAGTCAGATTCAGCTCAGAGCGTTTTATTCATTCCAAACTGTTTATGCTGGATGAGAGCTGGACACTGTTCGGCTCAGCCAACTGGGATAACCGCAGCCTGGCGTTGAATTTTGAGTGTAATGTGGAGTGTTATGATAACTGGCTGACGCAGCAGTTGAATCAGCATTTTGATACGCAGTTTGCCCAAGCCACACCTGTAACACTGAGTGACCTGCAACAACAATCCCTGCCAATACGCTTGCGTAATGCAGCGGCGGGGTTGTTGTCACCTTATCTTTAGTGCCACGTTGGGTAGTGCCACGCTGGGGTGGTGGTATCGCTTTGGTGTGACGCGCTTTTCGCCATCCCTGGCCGCTCGACTGCCGCCGTCCTGGCGGCAGACGGTCACTCCAAAGCGATACCACCACCCCGCCAAAACCCAGTGCCAGTCCAACTATCGATTGGGACAGAGCAAGCAGCATGGCCACGGCATAGATCGTTGAATTGAGATTCAAACTCTCAGTCTGATAAGAGATTTGCGCAAATACCGATTTGAAACCGTCTGTACGCGGGCACCCAGGTTTGGGAGGGCTGATGGGATCGGATCTGGCTGACCCTGTGCGCCAGGGATGGCGCGCTGGAGCCCACAGGGATGTGTTCATGGCGTGTCAGCCAGATCTGGCCCATTAGCACAGGAGTAAAAGTGGTCTTGGGTTTCATTGTTATGGGCTAATGAAAGATATCGCAACTATCCTTAACTGATAGTGAAATAAAGCTTTGACAACAACAAAATAGGGTGTATACTTAACTTGTTTTTAAAGTAGCTTGTATTTATGCACCATTTCGACGTCCTGCATCATAGTATGACCCTCGTTCTGAAACCATAAGTTCTACATTACTTAAAGCATGACCGAATCCTTATAGCAATTTTGCTTATTGATTCACAATTTATATATTTTGATCGAGATTAATATTATGTCAAACGTCACTACTGGTACAGTTAAATGGTTCAACGAAGCTAAAGGTTTCGGTTTTATTGAACAGCAGTCTGGACCGGACGTCTTCGCCCATTTCAGCGCCATCTCTGGTTCAGGTTTCAAAACCCTGACCGAAGGTCAGCAAGTACAGTTTGCTGTTACTCAGGGCCAGAAAGGTCCTCAGGCGGAAAACATCGTAGCGATCTGAACCCCGAGTTCAGCGACGCTATAAAAAACGGGCCCTAGTGGCCCGTTTTTAGTTATGTACAGGATGTACGGACAGAAAACTGCTCCTGCATTTTCTGCATAGGCGCCGTCCGTGGCGCTATATGCCGTGGGTGCAGGAGCGGTGTATGCTTAGTTGTGTGCCTATTCGGAAGGTTATATGGTTTTTAAAACTATCAACTCGTATCAATAAGTACATCAGCGAAAGTGGTATGTGTTCGCGTCGTGAAGCTGATCGCTATATTGAGCAGGGTAATGTGTTTATTGATGGTAAGCGCGCGACAACCGGAGATCAGGTTTTCCCTGGCAACATCGTCAAGGTGAATGGTCAAACACTCGAGCCCTATGAAGAAGATGACCTGGTGTTTATTGCCCTGAACAAGCCCGTGGGGATTGTCAGTACTACCGAGGCATCAGAAAAGGGCAATATTGTCGATTTTGTGAATCACGGTGTGCGTATTTTTCCGATTGGACGCCTGGATAAGGATTCACAAGGGCTGATTTTCCTGACTAACAATGGTGATATGGTCAATAAGATTCTTCGGGCCAGTAATAATCACGAAAAAGAATACATGGTTACAGTTAACAAGCCGATAACAGATAGCTTTCTACAGGGGATGATGTCTGGTGTACCCATCCTGGGGCAGGTAACCAAAAAATGTAAAATAGAAAAGGTTTCGACCTTTGTCTTTAAAATTATTCTGGTGCAGGGGCTTAATCGCCAGATCCGGCGTATGTGCGAGCATTTTGGCTATCAGGTCACCCGCCTGGAACGTGTACGCATTATGAATGTGTCGTTAAAAGGCCTGGCGCTGGGAGACTGGCGTGATTTAACCAGTGCTGAAATTGACACTATCGCCAAGCTAACCGCCCAGTCAGATACTCAGGCGGCACCGGCATCTAAAAAAACAGCTAAAACGGCTAAAAAAGCGTCCGGTAACTCACGCAAGCCAGTCTCGGCAGGTCAGGCTAAGTCCCGAAGTTCCGGATCTGCGTCCAGTGCCCGAGGACGAAGTGATTCACGCGCTAATCCGAAAAAAGCGGCACGTCCTGGTATCAAGTCGACCTCTGCAAAAAGGACCAGCGCCACAAAAGGAAAGGCCAGATCCGCGTCCAGACCCGTGTCGGCAAAGCCAAAATCTGCAAGACGTTAATCCGTTATAGATTAGAATCACCCTTTACGGTAGGTTTTGACGAATCGTTCCAGGGATTGTGTATCAGTTTCAGACAGGCTGATACCCACTTTAGTGCGACGCCAGATGATATCTTCACAACTCTGTGCCCACTCTTCATCGATCAGGTATTTAACCTCCCGCTCAAATAAATCCCCATAGCGAAGGCCTAAGTCAGTCAGCGAAGCCGCCCCTGCCAGCCAGATTTCACATTGACGTCCATAGGTAAACGCCAGGCGACGTGCTTGTTGCTGATCCAAAAAGGGGTAATGCTTTGTCAGTTCCTGGGCGTAGGCATGCGGCGAACTTACGCCTTCGCCACCCGGTAAGATTGCAGACGCTGTCCAGGCTTCAGCCATAGGAGGCAGGTAGGGTTGCAGCTTGTTGATCACTGTTTCTGCGAGTTTTCGATAGGTAGTAAGCTTGCCGCCGAAGACCGATAACAGCGGCGCCTGATTTGCCTGCAGATCGAGTTCAAGCTGATAATCTCGGGTGATTTTTGTGGCAGACTTACTGGCTTCGTGCTCACCTTGCATCAGTGGACGTACACCGGAGAAGGTCCAGACGATCGCTTCGCGGGTCAAGCTACAAGGAAAATAATCCGTAGTTACCTTGATCAGATAATCAATTTCAGCATCGTCAATTTCTGCAGTACGGGGTCACCGGCATAATCAACATCGGTTGTGCCTATAAGCGAGTAGTCGTCCAGATAGGGAATAATGAAGACAACTCGTCCATCATCATTCTGTAGGATATAGGCGGCTGGATCATCATGAATACGCGGCACAAGCAGATGGCTGCCCTTTACCAGGCGCAGCCGATGCTTATGGCTAACCTCCGGGATTTGCGCTATTACCTGGCTGACCCAAGGGCCCGCTGCATTCACCAGGGTTTTGGCTTTAAATGTTGATACGTCACCCTCAGGTGTTTTTGCTGAAATCAACCAAATACCCTTATGTCGCTTAGCCCCGGTTACCTGGCAGCGTGTAAGGATTGCAGCACCTTTTTGCTCAGCAAGCTTGGCGTTCATTACCACCAGGCGCGCATCGTCTACTCGACAATCACTGTATTCAAAGCCGTGTTTAAATTTGGCTTGCAGGTGGCTATCAGCCGCAAAGCGAATACGTTTGGATCCAGGCAATGAAACCCGTTTACTCAAATGGTCATATAAAAACAACCCGATACTGATCATCCAGGCTGGGCGCATGCCGGGATGATGGGGCATTTTGAATTTGAGTGGCGTTACCAGGTGGGGTGCCATTTTTAATAACACCTCACGCTCGGCCAGTGACTCTTTTACCAAACGAAACTGATAGGTTTCAAGGTAACGCAAGCCACCGTGAATAAGCTTGGAGCTCCAGGATGAGGTACCACTGGCAAGATCAGCAGCTTCCAGCAAAGCCACCGACAATCCACGCCCGGCAGCATCCGCCGCAATACCCACGCCATTGATACCACCACCGATGACGATCAGGTCATGAAGTTTTTCGTTCATGTATTTGTGCTCCAAACAAACTGGCTGGCTAGTTGCTGACTATAGAGTTAACAAAAAAAAGGGTTAACAAAGAAAATAGCTAAAACAGGGTGGGTCATCCGTGAATACGCCATCAACACCCATTGCAAATAACTGCTCTGCTGTCACTTTGTCGTTCACGGTATAAACGTATAAATCCAGGCCGGCTTGTTTAATCGCTGTGGCTTGTGCGTTGGTTAAAGTGCTATGGTCCAGGTGCACACTGACCGCATTAAGTTGAGCCACGGTTGTTTGCCAGTCACTCGGTAACGCTTCCCATAGCTGGCCGAGTTGCCAGTCTGGTTTATGCTGTCGAATCAATGTCAGTACCTGTGTATCGAAACAGGAAATAATCAGGCGATCAAACGCCTTCCAGTGACGTTCAAGAGAAGCGATAACCGGCATAACAATCTGTTTCGGCGTGAAGTCGGGGTAGCATTTAATTTCCAGATTCAGGCCTAGCTGATCCCGATCCAGCTGTATCAGCATCTGATCCAGGGTGGGGATAGGCTCACCTTGGAAAGTTTGCGAAAAATGGCTGCCAGCATCCAGCCCGGCTATATCCCTGATGCCCAGATCCATCAGTTTGCCCCGGCCATTGGTCAGGCGTTCAAGGCGGTCATCATGAAATACCACCACCGTCCCATCGCCCAACAGGTTCGCATCTATTTCCACCCAGTCGACGCCCAATTTTTTAGTCAGTGCCATAGCACCCAGTGTATTTTCGGGTGCGAGTAAGGAACAGCCGCGGTGGGCGATTATACGACTAGCGAGCATAGTGATTCCTGCAGGTAGACTATTAAATTATTAAGGCTTCAGTCAGCTTGTTCAATTTGTACTGCTCTTAGTTCAGCGCTTTTTACTTCGTGTCGACGCCTTAGCTCATAGGCCGCTGCGAGCAGGATGGTAATGACGATCAGAACGAGTCCCAGCGCGTTAACAGCCGGGGTCAGGCCGGTTCTGACTTTTGACGCGATATACACCGTGAGCGTTGTGTCATGACCTTTGACGAATAGCGTTGTATTGTAGTTTTCAAAGGACTGTAAAAAAGCGATGACACCTGCCGAGAGTATGGCGGGCATCAGATAGGGCAGAGTGATGCGTCTGAATACCTGCAGGTGAGTGGCACCAAGGCTGAATGCCGCGTTCTCCAGGGTGCGGTCAAAACGCTGCATACGCGCCAGGATCATCAGCATGACATAGGCCGCGATAAAGGTGGTTTGCGCAATGATAGTGAGCAAAATACCGCCACTGACACCCATGCTGCGCCAGAAAATCAGTGTTGAAATACCAATGATGACCCCGGGTGTCAGCAAGGGGATAGCATCAAACCATAAATGAAGTTCTTGCCGCCACCCCGGTAGGTGGATAGAAACAGCGCGCAGGCTACCCCGATAGGTACGGCGATCACCAGAACGCCGGCAGCAATCATGGCGCTATTGCTCAGTGCCTGCCACATACCGGAATCCTGCCAAAGCTCCTCAAACCACTTAAGTGTAGTACCGCGCCAGGGTGATATGGTGGGAAAGCGGCTGTCATTAAATGTGGCCGCCGACATGATAATCAGGGGGTGAAGAGGTAAAGAAAAAACAGGGTGATATAGAAGCGGATACCCCATTTCAGGATGCTATTGGACGTCATCGTGCAATATCTCCCAGCCCAACCCTAAACAGGCGCATCACCAGCACAATAAAACCGATACAGAGCAGCAGCAAAATAAACGCATAGGCCGCCCCCTGGTTCCAGTCACCGCCTTCAAAAAACCAGTTGTAAATAATTTGCGTGAACCATCGGCTTCCGGGTGAGCCCAGAAGTGCCGGTACAGCATAGCTACCAGCAGAGAGCATGAATACCATAATACAACCCGTAGCAATACCGGGTTTGGCGTGTGGAATGACAATGCGGTAATGGGTTCTGATCCAGCCTGAACCCAGGTTTCTGGCCGCTTTGATCTGATTGCCATCCAGGCTTTCTATGGCATTGTAAAGCGGGAACACCATGAACAAAATGTAGGCATAGACCATACCGATAATGACACCAGCATCACCGGATAAAAAGCGTATGGGGCGATCAATCAAGTCAAGACTGAGTAGCATGGCATTTAATGGGCCACGATAGGAGAGAATGATATACCAGGAAAACGTACGCAGGATTTCATTGATCCAGAACGGAATAATGAGCAGGAGAACACAGAGTGCTGCTTGTCGGGGCGTAGCCACCTTGGCCAGATAAAATGCAAGCGGGTAGCAGAGCATCAGGGTACAGACGGTAACCAGTACACTTGACCAGATGGTTTTAAAGAAAATGCTCTGATGGATCTGGTTATCAAGCAAGGTCGCGTAGTTGCTCAGGGTGTAGTTATCATCGGGTCCGCCTAGCTGACTTGGGGGCAGGTTGGGACTGAATGAATAATCGATCATCAGGATCTGCGGCAGGATAACCAGCATCACCAGCCAGAGTAGCATCAGTAGCAGGATGCCGAAGGTAATCAGGGGGCCGAAGCGTTGTGAAAGTTGTTTATACATCGCTTTTTGCCGCCATGATAATGGCATCCTGACTATTAAAGCCAAAGATAACCTGGTTGCCAATGGACAGGTCGCCTATATTCACATCACTGAGCAGCTGCGCACGGATACGGCTTTGAGCATTGATCGGTGTGGCCTCCATCATCAGGTAGGCTCCTTCAAAACTTAGTTCCTGTACCTGTGCGGTGAAGCAGTTTTCGCTGATTGTGGTTCGACGGTTAAGGAGCTCGGGGCGGATAAACAGCAGGGCGTTTTCACCAACAGACAGTTCATGCACGCTGATTCCTGACAACAGGCCCAAATCACCACAATCCAGGTTAACCCGATTGGCATCTATACTGATTACCTTACCCTCTATGCGGTTGTTCTCACCCACAAATGACGCCGTAAAGGGGGTTGCTGGTGCACGATACAGGGTGACAGGATCAGCTACTTGCTGCAGCTTGCCGGCAGACATGACGCCAACCCGGTCAGACATGGTCAGTGCTTCGCCCTGGTCATGGGTAATATAAATAAAGGTGATCCCTGTTTTACGCTGGATCGCTTTCAATTCAGTGCGCATATGCTGGCGTAACTTGAGATCCAGTGCGGAGAGGGGCTCGTCCAGCAGCAGTACTCTGGGCTCAACCGCTAACGCGCGTGCGATAGCAATGCGCTGCTTCTGACCACCAGAGAGGTCAGCGATGCGTTTATCGCGACATTCCGGCAGGGCAACCAGATTAAGCAGGCGATCAGAGGTTTTTTTGCGTTCGGCTTTTTTAATACCGCGGACCTCAAGACCAAACTCAATATTTTCTGCAACAGTCATGAGCGGAAAAAGCGCAAGGTTCTGAAAGATCATTGAGGTGGGACGTTTGTTGGCCGGTATGTGGTGCATATTTTCACCACCAATATGAATACAACCTTCAGTTGGATCAAGGAAGCCACTAATCATGTTCAGTAGTGTGGTTTTGCCGCAGCCGGATGGGCCCAGAAAGCTGAAAAATTCGCCAGATTCGATTTTCAGATCGGTGGTTTGAACCGCTACAAAGTCATCAAATTGCATCATGACATTATCAAGGTGAACACTACTATCCATAAAGTCTCACAGTGAGTCAGTGCACATGACCGCTATCGGGTCATGTGTCAGAGAGATCAGATTTGCATCAGGCGGAGAGGTAACGATCCTGATATTCATTGCGTAGCGCAACGTACCAAGCTCCTGAATGGGCCACCACCACAGATTATTTAAATCCTGTTCGGTGTAAGAGTCCAGGAAAAACTGCTTGGTTTCTTCCGGCAGTAAATCGGATGCACCTTTGGAGGTAGAGTTATATCCTGTAGCCTTAACGAACATGGCGCCAGCTTCAGGGGTGTAATACCAGTTAATGAATTCGTATACAGCATCCACATTGTTGGCATTTTTAGGAATGACAAAGCCCTCCATCCACGCCATGGCACCTTCTTTAGGTGCCGCATAACCCATGGGTTCGCCTTCTTTAATCAGGTTGAACGCAGTGCTGTCCCAGGTTTGGCCGATCACAGCACCATTAGCCAGGAAGGCACCTTGCGCTTCGTTTTCAGTTGACCAGAACTGCGCAATCATGTGTTTGTGTTCAGTGGCCACTTTCAGAATAACATCAAAGTTGGCGCGCATGGCTTGTTCGCTTTTGTAGGAGTCCAGCAGTGGGAAGGGGAGCTTGCCTGCTTTTTCCAGCCACAGGCCAATGCCGACCAGTGCCGAGTGCCCACGAACTGTTACGCCATCACCATGCTCAGGTGTCCACAGATCACCGTAACTTAGATTGTTACGATCAATATTGGTCAGCTCCTTGTTGTAGCAGATGGCTTCAGTACCCCAGTCGGAGGGCGCAAAGTAGCGCTTTCCATCTATAACACCACCGACTTCCGAGCCTGCAATAGCACTGTCCAGAGCACCATCCCAGTTGATGCGGCTGGTATCCAGTGGTTGCACCAGATCATATTCAATATAACCTGGAACCCGGTCAACCGTCGGCATGATGATATCAAAGCCAGTGCCATCGGTAGCACGCAGCGAATTCATCAACTCATCGTTAGTGCCGTAGGGGGTAAAGGTCGCATTAATACCGGTCTTTTGCTTAAAGTCGGCGAGCATCTCGTCGGTAATATATCCAGCCCAGGCATAAATGCGCAGCTCTTTCGAAGCGGCCAGGGTGGAGTTAATAAAAAACGGGGTAGCCGCTGCTAAGGTACCGGCAGCAGCCGCACCTTTTAAAAATTGGCGTCTAGAGACTGTCATGGCGAGTTCCTGATGTTAGTTAAGCGTAGAGTTATCCATCAAGACTAGATCATATTTAACTAAAGTGAAGTTTTTGTTAAATAACGGGCACAAATGAGAATTGAATGATCAGTATTTTGATTTTAAAGGCTGGGGATTGGAGCGATTAAGAAAGAGGGGAGAGAGGAGCAGGGTCCTCGGCGATAAATTCGCACGAAGACCTCCAGCTCCTACTGAATATCAATAAGATCAGGCTTTGTCAGCAGGCTTGGCGGCTGGCTTTGCAGGAGCTGCTTCTTGCTTGGCAGCAGGAGTAGCTGCCGCTGCTGGTTTTGCAGCTGGTTTTGCTGCCGGTGCAGCCGGTTTTGCAGCTGGGGCTGCTGCCTTGCGTGCAGTAGCCGGTTTGGCTGCTGGCTTGCTGGCAGGTTTGGCTGCTGCAGCTGGCTTGCTGGCCGCTTTTGGCTTGGTTTGGGTGTTGCCCGGAATTAGTTTAGACAGATCAAATTTACTCAGATCAAACTGTTTTAACTCTGACATAAAGGGAACATCACCCAGCTCTGACATGCTTTTTTCAACGATGTCGGTGATTTTGTCTTTAGCGTCTGTCAGAGTTGCCAGTTCTTTTTCAGCAACATCGGTAAATTTGGAGTCCAGTGTTTTCAGAAATTCCACTTGAAGCTTAACGGCTTCTTTAG
>NZ_JRLB01000030.1 GCF_000764495.1 Nitrincola sp. A-D6 | reverse complement strand
ATATCGCGATATAACGAAATATATATCGTATCTTGACGATATACAAGCATAAGCAGCTTATGCATACCATCCTCTGGTGCTGCTTAGCTATTTACCGGACTTTTTATGACTTAAACAAGTGCACAATAAGAGAGTTGTACTAATAGTACACGATACGTATTATGTATTCGTATTGAAATTATCTGAATCGCTACAGAGAGCAAGGCTTTAATGAACATGCCGTAGCAAAAGGTTTACGCTCCACCCTTCCAGGTCTATTATCAAAAGCCTCTGCCAATGCCTGCGGACCCTGAGAATGCCAAAACAACAAGATGATTTAATTCAGGATGACAGCTTCTATAAAGCGCTCCTGGAATCGACAAAAGCCATTCCCTGGAAGATTGATTGGGAAACCCTGACATTCGCTTATATCGGCCCGCAGATTGAAGAGCTTCTGGGCTGGAAGCGTGATAGCTGGGCGGGCATTAACGACTGGGCTGAGCGCATGCATCCTGATGACCGTGAACGCGTGGTCAATTTTTGCGTAGCTCAATCCAAGGCCGGTGCCGATCATGAAGCTGATTATCGCGCTCTTACAGCCGATGGTGAATATATCTGGATCCGCGACGTGGTCCATATTGTGCGCAATAGCGAAGGCCAGGTGGAATCACTGGTCGGCTTTATGTTCGACATTACTGAGCGCAAAAAGAATGAAGAAGAACTGCTACGACTACAGCATGAACTGCAGGAACTATCCTTCAAAGACGCACTTACAGGTGTCGCCAATCGACGTATGTTTGATGAGCGCCTGGAGGCGGAGTGGATGCATGCACAACGCCATCAGCAGCCACTATCTTTAATCATGATAGATATAGATTTATTTAAACAATACAATGATATGTATGGTCATGTTCAAGGTGATTCCTGCCTTAAACAGGTAGCTCAAACGCTCAATTCAGCCGTATTACGTTCGGGTGATTTTTTTGCCCGCTTTGGTGGCGAAGAGTTTGTTTTGATTCTCCCTCAAACAGAAATCGATGCTGCAGTTAAGGTGGCAGAACGCTGCCGTAAGTTAATATTTAAGCAGCAGATCCCCCACCCCGCCTCTGATGTCAGCTCGGTTCTGACAATCAGTATCGGTGTTGGCACGCATACACCAGCGCGCCAAGATCAGGCCAGCGATTTTATTGAAGCGGTTGATCGTCGCCTTTATGCGTCCAAGCAGCAGGGTCGCAATTGCATTGTCAGGTAAGCACTACCAACCCATAACTTTTTGGTACTGAATACTGTATTCTAGCGCACGAATAACTTCGTTTTAGAGCATCGCATGTCACAATTTTCAGAGCTTAACCTTTGTCCGGAACTGCAGTTCACTCTGACGCAGCTGGGCTACACCGCGGCCACCCCGATTCAGACACAGGCCATCCCGCTGATTTTATCCGGAAAGGATTTGGTCGCTGAAGCGCAAACCGGTACTGGTAAAACCGCCGCATTCGCCCTGCCGATGATTGAGCGCCTGAAACAACCAGTCATTACCGACGGTTATCATGCGATTCGTGGACTGGTACTGACGCCGACACGCGAACTGGCTATTCAGGTGGGTGATAAAACCCTGGCCTATGGTGAGCACCTGGCATGCGGGTGATCTCTATTTATGGCGGCGTCCGCTTTGATAACCAGCTACGCAAAATGAAATGCGGGGCCGACATACTGGTCGCCACACCGGGGCGACTGCTGGATATGCTTAAACAGGGCAAGCTGTCGCTGGCACAGTTGGAAATACTGGTTCTGGATGAAGCCGACCGGATGCTTGACCTGGGCTTTATAGATGCCATACGCCAACTCATGTCCTATATGCCCAAGCAACGCCAGACCCTGCTGTTTTCTGCTACGCTGGATGCTTCTGTAGATGCATTAAGCGAAGCCCTGCTGCAAGCCCCTGTGCGCATTAATACCACCGAGCGCAACAGTGCGGCAAAGTCTGTGCAACAACGGGCTTTTGCAGTCGATAATCAGGATAAATCCGATGTGCTCAGCTACCTCATAGCTGGGTGTAACTGGTCGCAGACACTGGTGTTTACCCGTACCCGCAAGCGCGCTGACCTAGTCGCCGCTTACCTGAATCAAGAACAGATTTCAGCTGTAGCTATTCATGGTGAAAAGCTGCAACGAGAGCGCAATGCTGCCTTGGCTGCTTTTACTCAGAACGAGGTGCGTGTATTGGTGGCAACGGATGTGGCTGCACGCGGACTGGATATTGCCTCACTGCCACAAGTGGTTAACTACGACCTGCCCAACCAGCCAGAGGCCTATATACATCGTATTGGACGCACCGGGCGTGCCGGTAAGTCCGGACTTGCCATCTCCCTGGTAGCACCCGATGAGCGCCGCTATCTGGATGCCATTTCCAGCCTGATCGGCAAACCCATTTTAGTGGAATCCGTGCCTATGATCTCGCAGGGCAAACTGCAGCAGGGCCGTAAAGCCAATGTTCAGACTAATCAGGCTAACAAGCCAAGTAAGGCTGGTAATAAGCGTTCAGCTTCCTCGAAAAAGGCTGTAAAGGCCTCGCCAACCAAACAGTCTGCTGGAAAATCAGCGCACCCTGCCCCGTCCTCCAGTAAGGCTGAGCCTTCAGCCAAGGATAAGGCGGGACGTGGATCTTTGTTTGGGCGCTAAAGGGTAATTAAAAAATAACTGGCTGCCCCCTGTGCGCTGGTTTTACAGGCCTGTATACTAGACGCCTTTTCGTTCCTGCGACATATTCGCACTCAGTCTGATAGGCCTGCCTTTGATCTCCACCGCTAACATTACCATGCAGTTTGGTGCCAAACCGCTATTTGAAAACGTTTCCGTAAAATTTGCCAGGGCAATCGCTATGGTCTGATTGGCGCCAACGGCTGCGGAAAATCCACCTTTATGAAGATTCTTGGCGGTGATCTGGAGCCAGTGGTGGCCAGGTGATGCTGGATGCCCATGTGCGCCTGGGCAAGCTGCGTCAGGATCAGTTTGCCTACGAAGACTGCAGTGTCATAGATACGGTTATCATGGGGCATACCGAACTCTGGCGTATTAAAGCTGAGCGTGATCGCATTTACGGGCTGGCCGATATGTCGGAAGCTGATGGAATGGCAGTTGCGGATCTGGAAGTGCAGTTTGCTGAACTGGATGGCTATACGGCCGAAGCGCGTGCAGGCGAGTTGCTCCTGGGTCTGGATATTCCGATTGAACAGCATTTTGGCCCGATGAGTGCCCTGGCACCAGGCTGGAAACTGCGTGTACTGCTGGCGCAGGCACTGTTTTCCGATCCGGATGTATTGCTGTTAGATGAGCCAACTAACCATTTGGATATTAATACGATTCGCTGGTTGGAAAACATCCTGGTATCACGCAACAGCACCATGATCATCATCTCCCATGACCGTCATTTCCTCAATCAGGTTTGCACTCATATGGCTGATCTGGATTATGGCGAACTGCGACTGTTTCCCGGCAATTATGATGAATACATGACCGCGGCCACCCAGGCACGTGAACGCCTGCTGTCTGATAACGCCAAGAAAAAAGCACAGATTGCAGAACTGCAAACCTTTGTCAGCCGCTTTTCAGCGAATGCTTCTAAAGCCAAGCAGGCCACCTCACGGGCGAAACAGATAGATAAAATTCAGCTGGCTGAAGTAAAGCCCTCCAGCCGAGTGAGCCCCTTTATTCGCTTTGAGCAACAGAAAAAACTCCATCGCCAGGCTGTCACCTTAAAAGAATTAACTAAAGGTTTCGATGGTATCCCACTGTTTAAAAAACTTAATTTGCAGATTGAAGCTGGTGAGCGTGTCGCCATTATCGGTCCCAACGGTATAGGCAAAACCACCCTGCTGCAGTGCATGGCTGGCAATATACGCCCTGACTCCGGTGAAGTGAAATGGACTGACAGTGCTGAAGTTGGCTACTTCGCTCAGGACCATACAGATGATTTTGCCAATCCTGCCACGCTGATGGAATGGATGTCGCAGTGGACTCAGGGTGGCGAACAAGTGATTCGCAGCGCTCTCGGTCGGATGCTGTTTTCAGGTGACGAGATTAGCAAATCGGTCAAGGTTATTTCCGGTGGTGAGCAAGGACGCATGCTGTTCGGTAAACTGGCGCTACTTAAGCCCAACGTGATGCTAATGGATGAACCAACCAACCATTTGGATATGGAGTCTATCGAGGCACTGAACCTGGCGCTGGAAAACTATCCGGGTACGTTGATTTTTGTCAGTCATGACCGGGAGTTTGTATCGTCATTGGCCACGCGTATCGTTGAGTTGAGTGCCACCGGTATTACTGACTTTAGCGGCAGCTATGACGACTACCTGCGCAGCCAGGGTGTTGTATAGCCGCGCAGTTTAAACGAGCCGTTTAAGCAGAAGTGCTGGCATCAGGTTAACGCGGCAGTAAATAGCGGTTTAACAGGGTGTCAGTGCGGTGGCAATCCGGCATAAATTCCTCCATCAATGCATGAAAGCGCCGGTTATGCAGGCGCTCCAGCAAATGCACCAACTCATGCAGAATAATATAATCCAGACAGGCCGGTGGCAGCTTTACCAGTTCGGCATTCACCCAGATGCGCGCCGCACGCACATTACAGGTGCCCCAGCGTGTTTTCATACGCTTGATACGCACCTCATTGGCACGCGTACCACTCACCGCTTCCCAGTAAGGCACCCGCTCTTCCAGGCGTTGTTGCAACTGTTGCCGTAACCAACTGTTCAGTAACTTCTGTAATTGCTCTGGACTGCTTTCAGCCTCAGTCAACACAATAATTTTTTCCTGATCAAACAGCACCCTTGCCCGGCCACTTGATGGCTGTAATATCAACGGATAGCGCTGCCCCCAGAGCAACAGTTCAGTTGCACTGATTTCAGGATCAGAAAGTTGGGATTTTTGTTGTAGCTGAGCGCGTTTACGTGCAATCCATTGCTGCTTGCTGTGTAAAAAACGGGCTATCTCCGCATCACTCATGCGTCTGGGGGCGGAAACCCTGACACGACCATCGGGTTGCTCGATACGCAGGTAGAGATGTTTGATCGCTTTACGTTCAACAAGCAGATTTTCAATTACCGGTATAGAAAAAGCACCTGCATCGGACAGGTGCTTTTCTTTGGAACCAAACAAAAAATTCCAGGTATCAGACCTGAACATCAATAATTTGTCCTACCGCACTGGTGGGATCGGCTTTAACACCTGCCGGATTATCGGGAATCAGATTCACAATCATTTCACCCTGGGTTTCTATCTGATCCAGCACGATTTTATTCATTTTTGCGGCATGCTCTGTGTGGAAATTTAACGCACTCATCGCCGTACCGGTTGCTGCTATATTCACGAAACCTCCTGTGAATCTAATAAATCAGCTTGGCAGTCAGGTGCAATCATAGCACGCTTAACTGTCGGTATTAAGGTCATCGGCCCTGACTCCGAGAACTTTAATTAACTACCACTAAGGTTACTAAAGGGTGCCACGTAAGAGGCAACCCGCTGAGGTTGGCAGTTCAGAAATGCCGAGGACTGTAACCAGTCCTGATCTGGATAGTAGGTAAACAGTAACTGGCCACCCTTTAGGTTATCAACCACCAGCTCAACTACATCCTGACGCACAGCAGGACAGCCCTGGCTGCGGCCAATACGTCCCTGGCTATCTACCCAGCTTGGGTCAACATAATCAGCTGCATGAATCACGATAGCCCGCTCACGCGCTTTATCGTTAACGCCAGGCTCTAAACCATCCAAACGCAGGGAATAGCCGTGACGACCGACATAGCTTTCCTGGGTACGAAACAACCCAATACTGGATTGATGGCTACCGACAATATTTGAAAAATCAGTCGCATAGTTTTCACCTGAACGATTACCATGAGCAACCAGATCTTCCAGCAGCAAACGTTGCTCATTCAGATCAAAGATCCACAAACGCTTTTCTGAAGAAGGCAAAGAAAAATCAATCACCGCCAGACGCTCAGCACCCGCCAGCCCATTGCTGGTCGCACATTGCATTGCAGCCAGGGCTTTATTTAATACTAAGGGGTTTAATTCCGGAGCTTGAGTCAAAAGCTTATCAGATAAGTTTTGAGGAAGGTATTGGGCGTGAACAGGTGAAGTAAAGGTAAGTAACGCGGCGGCAACCAAGCCGATCATGCTGATGGGGTAACGCTTCATAGACAGTTCCTCATAGAAAACTCCTGAACATAACGCACGAAATCTCTGTTACTGAGCGGCGATATGTCTATACTCAAATAAGTGTTGAAAAATCAAATAGGCAGAGTTTAGCAGGCATCGCATGACAGGAAAACATCTGTATAAAAAAACATCAGTATATTTAGCAGTTTTTTTTAAGCCTGCAGCTTCTTATGCCACTCAATGTATCGGCAGCCACACCCTTTGAGCGGCAGAATCTGTTGTCTGAATTTCAGCGACTCACTGCTGAAGCTTCACCTTGGCGTGATCCTGTGCGCCTGGAACAACTCTATATTAACCTGCAGGCCCTGGAAGATGATGGCTTGACACCCGATCATTACGACATCCCGTTGGTTGCACAGCAAATACTGCATCTTGTTGATACGGAAGCGGTCTACCCCCCCGCTCCGGATGAAGTGGCTTTATCTGCGGCCTATCTTAATGCGCTGATGGATCTGCAACTGGGACGAACGCACGGAAGCGGTGTAGAGAATTATTTAAATTACCGCAATCAGATGCCAGACCCTCATGCTCAGATTCTCGATCTGGCAATTGAAGGATTGAAGGATATTGATCAGGCGTTTAGCCAGGCACGACCGGACACACTCACTTACACTAATTTGCGCAAAGCTTATCAACAACTGCGTAAGCAGACAGCTGAACAGCCCCTTTACTCCCTATTTACCCGGATTTCCCTTCTCTGCGCCCGGGCTTGTCGATGATCGGGTGCTACAGCTACGTAAGCACTTATCGTTATCCTTGCCGGAATTGGAGCCTGCTCTCTACGATACCGAGGTTGAAGCTGCCGTCAAAGCCTTCCAACAAGCCGATGGCTTACAGGCTGACGGTATTGCCGGGCCACAAACACTCCGCTTTTTAAACCGCACTCCGCAGGAACGACTGGATCAGCTACGGGTGAATCTGGAACGCTGGCGCCGGATTGATCTGGCCCTGCAGGATACCCAGGTTATTGTTGATATAGCCGGTGCCACTATCCGCTTTTTTGATGAAGGGCAACTAATCGTGGATAAGCGCACACAGGTTGGCCGTCCTGACCGCCCCACTCCGCTAATGCTTAGCGATATCACTCACTTTACCTTTAATCCAACCTGGACGATTCCACCCACTATTTTCCGTAAGGATAAATTGCCCGCGATACGTGACGATCAGTCTTATCTGGAATCTAACCGGCTTAGTGTACTGGATCATCAAGGCAACCGGCTTGATCCGGACACAATCGACTGGAATAACCCGGGGCACATACTGTTACGCCAGTCTTCAGGTCCCTATAATGCCTTAGGTCAGGTGGTCATCCGCTTTCCCAACCGCGAATCGATTTACCTGCATGACACCCCGAACAAACATCTTTTTGACCGAAATCAACGCTATTTCAGCTCAGGCTGTGTCAGAGTGGAAGATGCCACCAGCTTGGTGGCCTTGCTATTGCAAACAACCCATACTGAAGCGGCAAACCAGTTTGATACCCTGTTAAGTTCAGGGCGAACCCGAAACGTTAACAGTAAAACACCTGTTGCGATCATTCTGGGCTACTGGACCGCTGAAGCCGATGAGCAGGGACAAGTGGATTACCATACAGATATATACAACCTCGATTCTATGTTATTGCGGGCGTTAAATCGCTGAAGTTCAGCCTGATTCCGGCTGAGCTCACGTGTAACAAACATTTAACTGAGCGTTAGAATCGGTTATTATTTGCCTTTTGTGCGGAGTTGGTGAGCTGTGAAGGAAGATGTCTGTACCAGTCGCAAAGCAGCCGAAATACTTGGGGTGACTCCCAGAACCATTCAGTTATGGCAGATGCCGGGATACTGGATAGCTGGAAAACACCCGGAGGCCATCGACGCTTCTCACTACACGCTGTTGAACAGCTCTCATCTGATATCCTCAGTGGTCAACATCAACAACCGGCTCAGAGCCTGAACGGCGCCCGCACTCTAACCAGCTCACAAGCTGCTGAAACCCTGACTATTGAGCCGGTTAGAGTACTGGTGGTTGACGATGACAAAACCCTGCTGCGCATCTATGAGCTAACCCTGGCGAGCTGGGGATTACCCATTAAGGTGCTATTAGCCAATGATGGTTATCAGGGATTGATTGAGGTGGGCCGCTTTAATCCTGACTTACTCATTCTTGACCTGCAAATGCCTAATATCGATGGCTTTGCCGTCATTGAAGCTTTACAGCAACAGCAACTACTGAATCAGATGTGTTTGATGGTTATTTCCGGCCTGGAAAGTGAAGAGATCGCCCAGCGCATGGAATTACCCGAATGTTGCACCTTAATCCAGAAGCCTATCCCCTTCCTGCGCATTCGTGAGCAGGTAGAGAATATTTTGCTGCAAAAGTAATCTGAAGAACCGCCTGAAACACTTAACAAGATTTCGTCTAGCGCATGGCCCCTAAACGACTTTGCGCATAGGCTGCCGCATTTGCCGGCACCTCACCAGGTGGCTGATTTTTTAACCAGCGGTTGATTCGACCTACATCACCAATCGGTGTTCTGAGCCCCTGGGAATCCAGCAGCACCATAGTGAGCAACTCGCCCTCTATCTCCGCCACCATAATCAGACAGCGACCAGACTCGGACAAATAGCCGGTCTTACTCAACATAACCTTCCAGTTAGCATTACGTGTTAAGGGGTTGGTGTTGGTGTAAGCCAGCGAATAACTCGGTGAACGGAAATGCATGTCTATCTGCCCTGCGTAGAAAACTGCCGGATCAACGGGTACTGATATACAGCTGAGCTGAGAATTAACAGGTCTTGAGCGGTTGAGATATTATCCGGTGACAAACCGGTTGGGTCAGTAAAGCGGGTATTGCTCATACCCAACAGTGTTGCAGTAGCATTCATCGCGCTGACAAAAGCCGCCGAGCCGCCGGGATAGTTGGCAGCCAGCGTGTAAGTTGCAAGATTTTCGGAAGACATCAGTGACATCTGCAGCAAATCCTGGCGACTCACACGTGTACCTGGACGCAGCCTTGAAGGCGAATTTTTACCAAAGGTGTTACTGATACGACTAACTTCCAGATTCTCATCCAGAGGCAACCCCGATTCCAGTATCACCAAGGCGGTCATGAGTTTGGTAAGCGATGCGATGGGTACTACCCGATCAGAATGCTGACTATAAATAAGCTCGCTGGAACCCAGAGGGGCTATGGCCGCATAAACCGAAGCTAAGGGTAGCTCCTGGGTGCGGCTTACACCGGCAAAAGAGGCTGTAGAAAAACCGTAAACAACTAACAGCAACAGCCCGACAACAATACGGCGCGCCATCATAACGTAAATACATCTCATAAAGACTCTATTTGAACTTTAACGAGACCAGGCTTTGGCCTCTTTTAATAATCCGCTGATATCCAGCCCTAATGATTCGGCAAGCTGTTCAGTACTGTTATATCCCGGAGATACGGGCATTTTATAACCAGTCGCTACAGCCGGTGAGGGTTTCTTTTGTTTAGCGATGCTTTCAATCCTTTTCTCGACCTGACATAACTGGTCGTAGCTCAGCTGTCCCAGAAAGTCTGAAACGGGATCTGTCATCTGTGGTTTTACCTCTATAAACAACGAAATACTGCCAAGTTTACATTAACTCAAGCGTTGAAAGGCTACCTTTCCCGTGTATAGAAAAAATCCGCGCCACTACCCACACTACTGCTTTGCGTTTCGATTTTCCACAGGGAAGAAAAGCGATAGCTTAACGTTAATACATCTACCGATTCAAGCAAACTAACACCATAACGAATATAAAGTCGCGGGGTTAAATACTTGCCAATAAAAAAAGCAGAATCCCCGGCATCATCACTGGCAAAACCAAACTCATCCAGACTCAGCTCTTCACGTAACTGTCCGGTGATGGTGTTACCACCCTGCATCGACAAGGACATAGCTGCCTGTAACATCATCGACTGCTCTGAGGCTGAAGAGTCATTAGGACCACGCCCCAGGACCAGGTAAGACATAATACTGCTATCCGGCATGGCCGGGGTCGAGAAAAGCGTGAACTCAGGGACTTGTATCGTCCCCCCTATGCGTGCACCAGCCACCACCGTATCGACAGTACGAGCCACTCGCAGATCTAAACCCGGGTTTTCAATCGGGCCACCACTAAAAATCAGATTACCGCGCTGGATGGTCATCTCCTGACCAAATAACCGGTAGTCACCACTTTCCACCTGAATGGACCCAGATGCACGGGTTGCAGTGACTGCATCATCCTGTATGCGCAAACGACCCAGCAGGCGGCCTTTAAAGCCAAAAGCCTCGACACGTACTGAGTCTCCCAGGATAAGCTCAATATCCGTCAGCAGCGGTAAATTTCGCTCTGTCAGCGGCTCATTCACTTGGTCTGCGAAGACCACATCATCAGATGCCCTGACAACATTCGGCGACTGCTGCCTGGGCGGCGGCGTTATCAGTGCATAAGGCACAGTGACACTGCCACCCACACGGATAGCTTCATCGACACGAATTGTCAGATCCGGCGAGATCAAGAGCTGAATTTCCGTATTCATCGCCTGGAAATCATCGCCCTGCAAGCTTAACTCTCCCTGCAAACTGACCAGGTTAAACTGCCCTTGCAGGCGTATGTCCCCCTGACCTGATCCAATCAAACCCGCCAGCGTTAGTATTTCAGCTTGCTCACCTTCAGCCAATAATTCGAACTGCAAAGGGTTCAGCGTAATCCCCTGTGCGGGTAAATCCACAGAGCCGTCACTTAATCGCAGCGAGCCGCGTACGGCCGGATCAGTCAGGCTGCCGCTGATAAACAGGCGCCCTTGCAGGTTACCAACAACATTTTGTGCATTCGGTGCAAACACACTGATCAAAGTCAGGTCATTGAGAGAAATGTCCAGCTCGCCGTCCAGTATTTGCCGCGATGACAATTGCTGAATATTCAAGTTCGCCAGCACCCGGCCATCCATTTCGCTGAAGTTGGCATTCAGATCAGCCTCAGTTGATCATTAGCCAGATTGATCCGTAAATCTATCGGATCCAGATCAAAATCCGGCTGATCATCTGCCGTAAGCAAACGCCCGGCCGTGGTTGTCAGTGACACTTCAGCTTCAGGTGGCCGACTCCCCTGCTGGGTAAAACGTCCATTCAGGTTTAACTCGGATTCAATCCGGTTACCCTGCAGAAAAGGATCAAGCAGATCAAGGGAAAGCTGCACCAGGCTGAATTCAGCACTGAGCCTGTCTGCTACATTCCGGTTCACACCGAAGCATAGCTCGGCAGAGGCGCCCTCTTGTTGAAGGCAGGTTTGAGTCAGCGAAAATGCCGGTGCCTCAAAACTGATCTGTGAAGCGCTGGCTTGAGTCCAGCGGCCCGCTTCCTGGCGATATACTTCCAGTCCTGACAGACGCCCCTGGTAACGCGACTGCTCCCATGCACCGCGCAAGGCCAGCGACAAGTCCAGCAGTTCACCCAGGACATCCAATTGAATAGTGTGCGACTCAGGACGACCACTACCACTGATAACCACACTATCGACTGATTGGCCTGCCAACATCAGATCATTCAGTTGCAGATCCAGTTCTGACACCTGCGCGCCGCTTAAATCAGTGCGTACCTGCCTGCTAGCGTCAGCACACGATGCTGTTGAAAACCCAGGTCGGTACCGTTGATATCCGCACGGATAGATGGCAGGTTTAAGGGCCCATTAACCTCACCGGATAATTGTAACTGGCCCGATGCTTCAGGCAGCAGCAAGCTCAGGTCAGGAGCGTCAAGCTGCACCTGCATAGCTAACTGCTGGTTAATTAATGTACCATTTATCTTTGCCTGCGCCGCGCCCAACGAGATGTTCAGCTCATCAATTAATATCTGTTCCGGACTGTAATTTACCCGCCCCTGGCCACTCAGGGACTGGTCGCGCAGCTCACCGGAAAGACTAAGCAGCTCAGCACTAAAGACAGGGCCCGACTCAGTTACCTCACCCTGGCTTTGCAGTTCAAGATTGATCAAACCACTGAGATCCGGGTTAAAGTACCCAGGATCAAAATTCCGCACAGCTATCCGGGCTTGCCATTCGGGTTGCTCCGACCAGCCGGCCTGACCGGTGACTGCAACTTCCCCCCCCAGCAGGCTTGCCAGCAAGTTTATATCACGCATTGACTCCAGGTTACCCGAGGCCGTCATGGCCAGGTCAACATCCGGCAGATCAGCACCCTGTAATAGCGTATCCAGCTCCAGGCTATAATCGGACAAACGACCGGAAAGTACCAACTCCCCCTGTGCTGATGCGAACTGGGCAGGTTGCTGCTGTAGCAGAAGTGGATAGTGCAGATTGCTCCAGCCTAAGTTCAGCTGTAACTCTGGATCAGCCCAGTGGCTAATCAGCCCACTCAGCAGCACATCCATCTCACTGTCAGGCAAGCTTAGCGCTAGCCGATCCAGGTTGAGTATTTCCCTGAAAGGCTGCACCTCAGCGCGTAGCTCAAGGGCGAGCGCGCCGGTTATATCTGTGGCTGTATGGGTATTCAGTGCCAGTTGCAAATCCTGAAGACTTCCTGATAACTGCAGCTGCCCCGTCACAGCTTCTGTCAGTGGATGGTCTAATTTTTGATTAATAATCGATTCAATATCAACTAGTTCAATATGCCAGTTAATGTCAGAAGTTAAATCATAATCAGCCATCGGATGCACTTCAGCCTGCATCTCAAGTCGGGTATTTCCGTGTGCTACCTGCAGATCATGCAGCACCAGTGTCTGCCCTCGCGTGAATGCAGATGCAGAAAACTTTTCCAGATTGAATTGCTGCTCACCCTGATGCAGTTCAATACTGGTCAGCAGCAGCGCTTCTAATTCCAACTGGATGGGTAGAGTAATGTTTGGTAATTCAGGCAGGCCTGCCGAAGGCTCTTTATCACCCTCCTGAGAAACAGGCAGATGAACAGTCAACTGATCCAGATGTATTTTTTCAATACATACTTTCATCCGCAACAGGCAAGCCGGTTTCCAGTCCAGTGCCAATTGCTCCAGCTCAATTCGGGTACCATCCTGATCATAGACAACCTGACCAAGCCGCAAATTGGTCAGGGGGCCAGAGACTGAATTGACAGTTAAAGACTCAGTCAGAAAGCCTTTGCCTATCTTTAAACCCAGCCCTGCAACACCGGGCAGATACAATATGGCAAGCAGCAGATAGACAATCAATAACAAAACAAGCAGAGGGATCAGCAGTAGTCGTTTAAATCTCACAAATCAGGTCCCAAGGTAAAGTGAATCCTAAAGCCACTGTCACTGATCGGCTTAGCCAGATCCAGACGAACAGGCCCCACGGGTGACTGCCAGCGCACGCCAACCCCCACACTGGTTTTAATCGGGTCACTAAAGTCATCAAAGGCGTTACCAACATCAGTAAAGGCTGCGAGGCGCCAGTCTGGTCGAAACATGTAATCGGCTTCAAGACTACCTACCATGAGATACTGACCGCCAATAACACTACCCTGAGCACTGACAGGACCCAGTTCCTGGTAATCATAACCTCGTACACTGTTGTCACCACCGGCATAAAAACGCAAGCTGGCTGGAACCCTGTCAAAGTCGCTGCTAACCAGCGCCCCCAGATCGAAACGTGATAATAAACGCCAGTTTTCACCCATCGGATCAACTCGCTTACCGCTCAATGTCAGTTGCAGCAGACTGACATCAGACAGTAAGGACTCTGACGCTCCAGCAATACCAAAACCTAGACTGTATCCCTTGCGGGTATTGAAGCGATCATCAGCTACGGTCTTGTTAAACTGCGCACGCGGTATCAGTAATAACTGATCACGGGTTTCCTGATCAAAGGTATATTGCTCTTGCTCCAGATCCAGAGACAAGACCCGCTCCCAGTCACCGATCTGCTTCTGCCATATAGCACCAACAGCATAGGTTCTTGATTCTATGGTGTCGGAATTTTCATCAGAATAACGACTGCGAATACCATACTGATCAAAACGGGGGTCTTTTCCCGGGATCATATAACTGCCGGTTAAGTCGTTACGTATTTGCGATAAACGCATGCGCGCATCCATTTTGTGCCCGCGACTATTCACATAACGTCGCTCCACACCTAACTGTATTCTGGCACCTGTGTCTGTACCAAAACCTACACCTGCCTGGTAAAGACTACGGGGTCGCGGCGTTAGCGAAACCTGAATAGGAATTTCACCATCTTCCAGCTCATTCAGTAAGGGTAAAACTTCCACTTCGGCAAAATAATTGCTGTCAATTAGTGCGCCTTGTAAATCAATCAGCTTCCCCACATCCAGATAATCACCTTCCGAAAAACGGGGGTACCGACGCAGCAATTCTTCAGAAATAGGCGATTTGGCAAAGCGTATTTCACTAATACGGATACGTTGACCTGTGGCATAGGTCATTTCTATCACAGCCGTATTGGTCATCCGATCAACGACTATGCGTGAGCGCTCAAATTTAGCTCGGTAATAGCCTCGCTCAGCCGCCGTGGATTGCAGACGACTCTTCAAACTCTCATAATCCGGGTGCCGCAGCGGTGCGCCGGTTTGCATCGGCGTATTGTCTAGCAGCGCAATAAAAGCCGAGTCAGTAGCACCCTCCCCTGTAATAAGAATATCAACACGTTCCAGTTGTGCACGCACACCGGCATCGACCAGGTAGCTGGCTAACCAGTTGCCATTGGGTAATTGCTGCAGTTCGGCAGTGACTGTTGGGTTGTAATAGCCAAAGGGCTCCAATGACTGGCGTACTTCATCTTCAGCACGACGATGCAGATAACGTAAGCGGCTTTCGTTGGTAATCGACTGGCTTTCCAGAGAGGTGATACTGAGAAATGCTCTGACATTATTGGCCAATTCGTCCGGGATCCCCTCGACCTGCAGGGTTAATTCTGCACTGAAAACAGGGGGGCGCCCAGCAGAAGACCAACACAAAGCAATCTACGAAAGCGGCGCGAAAATCTATTCGATTGAATGGTAAATTTCTCCATACTTACACTGAACAGCTGCAGTCAGGGCAGCCAAGTCTAAGAATGGCATAAAATACCCTGATCGATCCAGAGAAGGATAGATAAAAACAGAAAAAGAAAGGCAGCCGAAGCTGCCTTGATCGATCCAGAGAGCAAACCAGCAGGCTAAGCCTTGGTGACTAGCCCCTGCAGATTCATAATCTCTTCAATTTCCGAAAGACTGGCTGGATCATCAATGGTTGAAGGTACTGTGTACTCTTTTCCATCTGCAATCTGGCGCAGTAGCTTACGGAGGATCTTTCCGGAGCGGGTCTTTGGCAGACGCTGAACCACTATGGCACGATTGAAGCAGGCAATAGGGCCTATCTCTTTGCGCACCATCGCAATCAGTTCTTTTTCCAGTACCTCTTCTTCCGTTTCCACCCCCTCTTTCAACAGAACCAGGCCGATAGGAGCCTGTCCCTTGAGCGGATCGTTAACGCCGATTACAGCACACTCGGCAACGGCAGGATGTGCTGCAACGATTTCTTCCATTTCGCCTGTCGATAAACGATGCCCGGCAACGTTTATCACGTCATCAGTACGCCCCATAATGAAGACATAGCCCTCTTCATCCATGTAACCACCATCACCGGTGGTATAAAAACCAGGCGCTTCAGTCAGATAACCGGTACGGAAGCGTTCGAAATCACCCCATACAGTTGCCAGACAGCTGGGGGGTAGTGGCAGTTTTATGGCAATAGAACCCTGCTCACCCGGTGGTAGCGGGTTGCCCTCCGGATCCAGAATCTGAATATTGTAGCCAGGGATCGGCAAGGTTGATGAACCCGGCTTGGTAGGTTTAGGCTCTATTCCCATCAGGTTGCCACAGATGGCCCAGCCGGACTCAGTCTGCCACCAATGATCGACTACCGGCTTGCCGGTTTTCTCAACAGTCCAGTCATAGGTAGGTGGATCAAGACGCTCACCTGCCATAAAAATAGTTTTCAGTGCAGAGGTATCATATTTACCGAACTCAACCGCATCGGAATCTTCTTTTTTAATCGCTCGGAAAGCGGTCGGCGCAGCAAACAATGCTTTAACACCATAGTCTGCACAAACACGCCAGAAGGCGCCGGCATCAGGGGTACGCACAGGTTTACCTTCGTAAACTACGGTAGTGCAACCTGCCAGCAGGGGCGCATAAACAATGTAGGAGTGCCCTACCACCCAGCCAACATCTGACGCTGCCCAGAAAACTTCACCCGGGTTCATGTCATAGATGGCTTTCATGGAGTACTTCAGTGCTACTGCATGTCCGCCATTATCGCGCTGTACGCCTTTAGGCTTGCCAGTGGTACCCGATGTATACAGCACATAAAGTGGATCCGTACCCTTGACCGGAACACAGTCCGCTGGCTCAGCTGTCGCCATGGCTTCGTGCCAGTCTATATCCTGACCGTCTATCAATTCAGCTTTGGCCTGGGGACGCTGCAGAACCACACAGCGCTCTGGCTTGTGTGCAGACAGGCGCAGCGCTTCATCCAGCATCGGCTTATATTCAATAATCTTTTTAACTTCAACGCCACAAGAGGCTGAGACCACAACCTTGGCTCAGCGTCTTCAATGCGTACAGCCAGCTCATGCGGTGCAAAACCGCCAAATACCACCGAGTGAATCGCACCTAATCGCGCCACAGCCAGCATTGCGATCAGCGCTTCCGGCACCATCGGCATATAAATAATGACACGATCGCCCTTTTCCACACCCTGCTGTTTTAGAACGCCAGCAAATTTAGCGACCTGATCGCGCATCTCAGAGTAGCTCAGCTTGCTACGGGTATCGGTTACAGGTGAATCAAAGATAAGTGCGGTCTGATCACCACGACCCTGCTCTACATGGTAATCCAGTGCCATATAAGCGGTATTCATTTCACCATCGGCAAACCAGCGGTAGATACCGTTTTCATCCTTAGACAGAATCTGCTGTGGCTGCTTGTACCAGGGCAGGTCAGCTGCTTTTTCGGCCCAAAATTCTTCCGGATTTTCAACAGATTTTGTGTATTCAGCATGGTAGGACATAGAGCGGGTCCTTTTTATTGGGTTATTAAAAGCATTATTGAGGGGCTGGCCTTATTATTGTTGACACTTGGCCCTTCCGAGAGTGCTCACTTTAACTAAACTAAACCATAATTTAACTAAGACAAAAGGATGATAAAGGCCATTAAATAGCAAAAAAGTGCCTGATTAGCAGTATTTACCACAAAAAAATAAATAGCAGAACAATTCATGGTGTCGACAATCCTGCCCAAAAAATGTTTGAGCGTGCTTAGGCTGACACAACTTTGTCATCTCAAAAAATAGCGGCAACACAAAAGTTTTTCATTCATACATGAATCAGACTCAGGCAAAATGGCATGAAATTCAGGTACAATCCCCCATCCCGCGTCAGGTAAATTTTCTAAGGCATATCCCGTGAGCAGATCCGCAGCATTTACATCTCTGGAACAGACACTTAATCAGCGCATTATGATTCTGGATGGTGGTATGGGCACCATGATTCAGAATGAAAAACTGCAGGAGGAAGATTACCGGGGTGAACGCTTTGCCGACTGGCCCAGTGACGTAAAAGGCAATAATGATCTACTGGTACTGACTCAACCGGATATGATCCGTCGCTTGCACACCGAGTATCTGCAAGCTGGTGCTGACATCATTGAGACCAACACCTTTAATGCCACCGTAATTGCCATGGCTGATTACGACATGCAATCCCTCAGCCGCGATATCAATGTCGCTGCGGCACGCCTGGCCCGTGAAGCCTGTGACGAGATGACGGCAGAGACCCCTGATCGTCCGCGCTATGTTGCCGGGGTGCTGGGACCAACCAACCGCACCGCCTCTATCTCACCTGACGTGAATGATCCTGGCTATCGCAATGTCTCTTTTGATGAGCTGGTTGAAGCTTATACCGAATCCATTGATGGCCTGATTGAAGGCGGCATCGATCTGATTTTAATCGAAACCATTTTTGATACTCTGAATGCCAAAGCCGCGATCTATGCGGTTGAGTTGTATTTCGATGAGCATCAACTGCGCCTGCCGGTAATGATTTCTGGCACCATCACCGATGCCTCCGGACGCACCTTATCAGGCCAGACTACTGAAGCCTTCTGGAACTCTGTACGTCACGCCCGCCCGATCACTATTGGCCTTAACTGTGCACTGGGCCCCAAGGAACTGCGTCAGTACGTTGAAGAGCTGTCGCGCATTTCTGATACTTATGTATCTGTACACCCAAATGCAGGCCTGCCTAATGCTTTTGGTGAGTACGACGAAACGCCAGAACAGATGGCCGTCGAGATCAAGGAATGGGCTGAGTCCGGATTCGTCAATATAGTCGGTGGTTGCTGTGGTACCACGCCGGAACACATTAGGGTAATCCGTGAAGCCATAGAGCACTGCGCCCCCCGCCCACTGCCAGATATTCGTATCGAGTGTCGCCTGGCGGGTCTGGAACCTCTGAACATCGGCGCTGAAACCCTGTTTGTAAACGTGGGCGAACGCACCAACGTCACCGGCTCGGCGCGCTTTCGCCGCCTGATCAAGGAAGGTGATTACGAAACCGCATTAGATGTTGCCCGCCAGCAGGTAGAATCCGGCGCACAGATCATCGACATCAATATGGATGAGGGCATGCTCGATGCTGAAGCGGCGATGATCCGTTTCCTCAACCTGATCGCCTCGGAGCCGGATATCTCCCGCGTTCCCATCATGCTGGACTCGTCCAAATGGGAAATTCTTGAGCAGGGCCTGAAACGTATTCAGGGTAAGGGTATCGTCAACTCCATCAGCCTGAAAGAAGGTGAAGCCAACTTCATCGAGCAGGCACGCAAAATCCGTCGCTATGGCGCCGCCGTGGTGGTGATGGCATTTGATGAAACCGGTCAGGCCGATACTTACCAGCGCAAAATCGAAATCTGTGAGCGCTCGTATAAAGTACTCACCGAAGAAGTTGGTTTTCCTCCCGAAGACATTATCTTCGACCCCAATATTTTCGCCATCGCCACCGGCATAGAAGAGCATGACAACTACGCCGTTGACTTCATCGAGGCGACCCACTGGATTAAGCAACACTTGCCCTACGCCATGGTATCGGGTGGTGTCTCTAACGTGTCCTTCTCTTTCCGCGGTAATGACAAGGTTCGAGAAGCCATCCATTGCGTTTTTCTTTATCACACCATCAAAAATGGTATGGATATGGGGATCGTTAACGCCGGTCAGTTGGCGATCTATGACGACCTGCCAGACGAACTTCGGGAACATGTTCTGGACATAGTGCTCAACCGTCGTGCTGACGGTACCGAGCGTATGTTGGAGCTGGCGGAAAAATACCGTGGTGATGGATCCGTCGCTGTTTCCACTCAGGATATGGCCTGGCGTGAACTGAGTGTTGAAGAACGCCTGGCGCACGCCTTGGTTAAAGGTATTACCGACTATATTGACGCTGACGTGGAAGAGTGCCGGCAGAAATTTGATCGTCCGATTCAGGTCATCGAAGGCCCGCTGATGGACGGCATGGGTATAGTCGGAGACCTGTTCGGCGCTGGCAAAATGTTCCTGCCTCAGGTGGTAAAATCGGCACGGGTAATGAAAAAAGCCGTCGCCTACCTGATGCCTTACATTGAAGCCGCCAAGGCCGATAATGCCAGCAGCTCGGCAGGTAAAGTGATCATGGCAACGGTTAAGGGCGACGTACATGATATCGGTAAAAATATCGTCGGAGTGGTACTGCAGTGTAACAACTTTGAAGTCATTGACCTGGGTGTCATGGTGCCCTGCGAAACCATTCTCAGAACTGCACGCGAAGAGAACGCCGATATTATCGGCTTGTCAGGTTTGATTACCCCATCACTGGATGAGATGGTGCATGTGGCCAAAGAGATGCAACGTCAGGATTTCCACATTCCATTGATGATCGGCGGTGCTACTACCTCCAAAGCGCATACCGCGGTCAAGATCGAAACCCACTACAAAAATCATCAAGTGGTGCATGTTACCAATGCATCACGCTCTGTTGGCGTGGCCTCTTCGCTACTATCCAAGGAAAAGAAAGATAATTTTATCAAAGAGATAAAAGAAGAATATCAGGCAGTACGCGAACGGCATGCAGAGCGCCAGAGTGATACCCGACGCATCACCCTGGAAGCGGCACGGGCTAATCACTTTCCGATTGACTGGCAAGATTACACCCCGCCTACACCACTACAGCCAGGCATTCAGGTATTCGACAACTACGATCTGAATTTGCTGCGGGAATACATTGACTGGACCCCCTTCTTCCAGGCCTGGGAGCTGGCGGGACGTTTCCCACGGATTCTTGATGACGCGGTTGTCGGTGTTGAAGCTCGCAAGCTGTTTGATGATGCCAAGGCCATGCTGACCGACCTGATCGATAACAAACGTCTGACCGCCCGTGCGGTTATCGGGCTGTTTCCGGCAAATCAGGTGGGTCATGATGACCTTGAGCTCTACACGGACTCATCCTGTGAGCAGGTGTTGATGCGCACCCACCACCTGCGGCAGCAGATGCAAAAAATCCCCGGTAAGGCCAATATGTGTCTGGCTGATTTTATTGCGCCGAAAGCCTCTGGTAAACAGGACTGGATTGGTGGCTTTGCCGTATCTACCGGGTTCGGTGTTGATGAGCTGGTTGAGCACTATGAGGCACAACAGGACATTTATAACAGCATTATGGTCAAAGCCCTCGCCGATCGTCTGGCAGAAGCCTTTGCTGAGCACCTGCATGCACGCATCAGACGCGAATTCTGGGGCTATGCAGCCGATGAGCAACTGGATAATGACGCACTGATCAAAGAAAAATATCAGGGCATCCGGCCCGCACCCGGCTACCCGGCCTGTCCGGAGCACACCGAAAAAGGTCAGCTATGGCAGTTACTCAATGTTGAAGAAAACATCGGCATCACCCTGACTGACAGCTACGCTATGCTACCGACGGCCGCCGTGAGTGGCTGGTACTTCAGCCATCCGGATTCACAATACTTTGGTGTCGCCAAAATCAGTGAAGATCAGGTGGAGAGCTATGCCAAGCGCAAAGGCTGGTCTATGCAAGACGCCGAACGCTGGCTGGCACCTAACCTGGGTTATGAGCCGGAGCAGAAGTGACCGGCTCATAGCAACTTGTTAAGCGACCTGTAACCGGCCAACAGCTTAACTTAAGAAGTTTGAAAGTTGATCTACGTGAGATTTTGTTTCCGTGATTAAATCAGCTATTTGTGAGGCTGCATTATTTGAATTTAGTGCGAGCGTTCGCACTTCATCTGCAACAACGGCAAACCCTCGACCTGCATCACCTGCTCTTGCGGCTTCAATAGCCGCATTCAGTGCCAGTAAGTTGGTTTGCTTAGAGACAGCATCAATACTCGTAACAATTCCCTGAATCCTGTCTAATACTTGCGACATAGTATC
>NZ_JRLB01000003.1 GCF_000764495.1 Nitrincola sp. A-D6 | reverse complement strand
CGGCATCATTAATGAGACCGGATACACGTAGGCAGTCGTACCTTGGCTTCGATCAAACAAAGTGCTTGCAAAAGAGGAGGAGTCCATACACGCTTTTCGTCATCCTGACCGCTCCACTGCCGCCGTCCTGGCGGCAGACGGTCCCACCAAAACGATACCACTACCCTGCCCAAAGCCCTGTGCCAAATCCAAATGCACGACGGCATGGAATAAGACTGCATGCTTATCGTATATACCAAACTTTAAAAGAGGATGTTTACGGCGTTAATGTTGGCACCCAAGCTTGAGAGGGCTGATGGGATCGGATATGGCTGACCATCTGCCGCCAGGACGGCGGCAGCTGAGCCCCCAGGGATGGGTTAACGGCGTGTCAGACAGATCCGATCCCATTAGCCCTAGGTCACCAATTGTTATGAGTAAAGACAAGTCCCACCAACAAGTCTTTCAAGCTGACCTGGCAGGACTACTCATCAAGCTATCAAAGATTGTCGACGCGATTAATACCTGCAATCGCGGCCACACGGTAGGCTTCAGCCATGGTCGGATAGTTAAAGGTGGTATTGACGAAATACTTCAGCGTATTCGCTTCACCTTCCTGACTCATAATGGCCTGGCCGATATGGATAATCTCTGAGGCCTGATCGCCGAAGCAGTGAATACCCAAAATCTGAAAGGTTTCCCGGTGGAACAGAATTTTCAGCATGCCCACAGGCTCACCGGAAATCTGCGCACGCGCCGTATCCTTGAAGAAGGCCTGACCGACCTCATAAGGCACACAATCCTGAGTCAACTCTTCTTCTGTTTTACCTACTGAGCTGATTTCAGGAATGGTATAAATGCCTGTTGGTACATCATTAATGTAACGGAAGTCATCCGCTTGCAACAAATCAGATGAAGCCGCACGCCCCTGATCCAGTGCAGCCGATGCCAGACTTGGCCAGCCGATTACATCACCAACGGCATATACACCTTCACAAGCCGTTTTATAATGTTGATCAACTTCAATCTGCCCCCGGCTATTTGCCTTCAGGCCAATAGCCTCCAGGCCGAGACCTTTGGTATTTCCTGAACGACCCGCACACCAAAGAAACGCATCCGCACGTAAACGCTTGCCTGATTTGAAATCTACAGTCACGCCGCGTTCATCACCGACAATGCTTTGATAATCTTCGTTGTGACGAATTTTGACAGCATTGTTACGCAGGTGATAGCTAAGCGAGTCGGATATCTCAGCATCCAGGAATGACAGCAAGCGATCACGGTTATCAATCAGATCTACCTTGACACCCAGACCACTGAAAATCGACGCATACTCACAACCAATAACCCCCGCACCATAAATCACCATCGTACGCGGCGTATGGTTCAGTTTCAAAATAGAGTCAGAGTTGTAAATGCGTGGGTGTGTGAAATCGACATCAGCCGGACACCAGGGGCTTGAACCTGTGGCAATAATGAAGTTTTTTGCCCGCAGTATCTCTTCATCCTGTCCGGTGCTTTTAACCTTTAACTGGCCTTTATCAACAAAAGTGGCGAAACCAAAAAAAACATCGATACGGTTACGGGCATAGAAGTTTGTACGCAACATCACCTGATTAGAGATTACTTTTTCAGCACGTCGCAACACTTTGGGAAAGGAGAACCAACGCGGCTCACCTATATCACGAAACATCGGGTTGGTATTGAACTCAATAATCTGCTTAACCGAGTGGCGCAACGCTTTGGATGGGATAGTGCCTTTGTGAGTACAGTTACCACCGACGGTATCCTGCTCCTCAATGACAGCCACACGCAGCCCTTTTTTAGCCGCGTTCATGGCAGCGCCTTCACCTGCCGGGCCCGAACCTATGACTACGACATCGTAGTTATACTCAGCCATTCACTATCCCCTTGTATGATTGTTGAATACGTTACAGAATTGATAGTATTCAGATATAACAGTAGCCATCAAGCCTAGCCTGCATGGCCCTTAATGCCAATTCACCTTTAGAATTAGCCTTTAGAATTAACCTCATAGGCAAGATCAGCATTGCCCTGCTTTTTGGCATTGATAATGCGTTGCTTTTCATCTTCATCATCACATATTTCTTTATCGCCGCCGCAAATATCGCAAGCTGTTTCCATGCCCAGCGAGCTCATACCACCGCAAGAACCGGCGATCGGTTTACGCCCCATAATCACGCCTACTGACATACCCAGGGTAAGTAATAACAAAATCACCAATGTAATAAAAAATACTTCCATAACAGTCTCCAAAGACTAAACAGGCCATTAGCAAACTGAATAGAGTCAGGTTAGCTAAAAAAAAATGGCCGGAACTTGCGTTTCCAGCCATTTTAACGAACTTAGGGGGGCATTGGCTAGGATCAGCCGCCGAAATCATCCAGAAGGATATTTTCTGGCTCCACACCCAGATCTTCAAGCAACTTAATAACAGCCGAGTTCATCATTGGTGGTCCACACATGTAGTACTCACAGTCTTCCGGAGCTTCATGCTCTTTCAGATAGTTTTCATAGAGTACATTGTGAATAAAGCCAGTCGGGCCTTCCCAGTTATCTTCCGGCAATGGATCAGATAACGCTAAGTGCCAGGTGAAATTGGGATTTTCTGCTGCCAGCTTATCAAACTCTTCGACATAAAAAGCTTCACGTAATGAACGCGCACCATACCAGAAGGTTATCTTGCGTTTGGACTGCAAGCGCAACAACTGATCGAAGATATGTGAACGCATCGGTGCCATACCGGCACCACCACCTACAAACACCATTTCATTCTCGGTGTCCTTGGCAAAAAACTCACCAAAGGGACCGTAAACATCAATAGTATCGCCAGGCTTCAACGCAAACACGTAGGACGACATAATCCCTGGTGGCAAATCAGTTCCCGGTGGTGGAGACGCAATACGAATATTGAATTTCACCACACCACGCTCTTCCGGGTAGTTCGCCATAGAATAAGCACGTATTGTCGGTTCAGTCACTTTAGAGACATACCGCCACATATCGAACTTATCCCAATCACCCCGATATTCTTCTTCAATATCAAAGTCCTTGTAGTTCACTACGTGTGGTGGACATTCCAACTGCACATAACCACCAGCCCGGAAATCAACGTTTTCACCTTCGGGTAAGCGCAGCGTCAACTCTTTAATAAAAGTTGCCAGGTTGGGGTTAGAGTCAACGGTACAAGTCCATTTTTTGACACCGAAGACATCGTCCTCGACCTCTATTTTCATGTTTTGCTTAACCGGCACCTGACAAGAAAGCCTCCAGCCTTCTTTGGCTTCGCGCAGAGTAAAGTGCGACTCCTCGGTTGGCAGCATAGCGCCACCACCTTCATGGACTTCACATTTACACTGTGCGCAGGTACCACCGCCACCACAGGCCGATGCCAGGAACACGCCTTGATCAGACAAGGCATTCAACAGCTTTCCACCGGCTGGCACGGTAATTGTTTTGTCCGGATCGCCATTGATTTCTATAGTGACGTTACCGGTACTCACCAGTTTTGAGCGTGCGGCCAGAATGATGGCAACCATTGCCAACACCAACGCCGTAAACATAACCACACCCAGAATAATTTCTGCATTCATCAGCTTATTCCACCCTTCTATTGTTGTCCCAGTGGATTAAAGCGATACGCCGGAGAACGACATAAAGCCAAGAGACATCAACCCCACAATAATGAAAGTGATACCCAGACCACGCAGACCGGCTGGTACATCACTATACTTAAGCTTTTCACGAATACCGGCAAGCGCTGTAATCGCCAGAGCCCAACCAATACCTGCGCCTGCACCATAAACAATGCTTTCGCCAAAAGTATAGTCACGTTCAACCATAAACAGCGCAGCACCCAAAATGGCACAGTTCACTGTAATCAGCGGCAGGAAAACACCCAGTGCGTTGTATAGAACCGGCACATATTTATCCAGGAACATCTCCAGTATCTGCACCACCGCCGCGATGATACCGATATAAGAGATAAAACCCAGAAAACTCAGGTCGACATCGGGATAACCTGCCCAGCTCAAGGCGCCTTCACGCAGGAGATAATTGTAGATCAGGTTGTTGATGGGTGTAGTGATAACCAATACCACTACCACCGCGATACCTAAGCCCAGAGCCGTCTGTACCTTTTTGGAAATAGCCAGAAAAGTACACATACCCAGAAAGAAAGCCAATGCCATGTTTTCAACAAATATGGCCCGAATAGCAAGACTGATATATTGTTCCATGACTTACACAGCCTCCTTACTGGTGTTAGGTGCAATAACGAAATCAGGATGCTCAACCTGCTCAGGTTTCCAGGTGCGTATCACCCAGATCAGAATACCAATCAGGAAGAATGCACTTGGAGGTAACAGGAACAAGCCGTTGCTGTTATACCAGCCACCATTGGTAACTAACGGCAGAATCTCGTAGCCAAACAAGCTACCAGCACCGAGTAATTCACGGAAGAATGCTACAAACAGCAAGACAAAGCCATAGCCTAAACCATTGCCCAGGCCATCAATGAAGCTTGGCAAAGGTGGATTTTTCATGGCAAAGGCTTCTGCACGACCCAGCACGATGCAGTTAGTGATGATCAGACCAACAAACACCGACAGCTGCTTTGACACATCATAAGCGACGGCTTTCAGTACCTGGTCAACCACAATTACCAGAGAAGCGATTATCGTCATCTGTACGATGATACGGATGTTGCTGGGTATTTGTGATCTGATCAGCGAAATGAACAAGTTAGAAAAGGCTGTTACTGACATAACAGCCAGTGTCATAACCACTGCATTGTTCATATTGGTTGTCACCGCCAATGCAGAACAAACTCCCAACACCTGAAGTGCAATAGGGTTATTCTTGAAGATTGGCGTTAAAATAATCTCTTTAGTATTCGACATGATTACACCTCATCCACTTCAAGCGCATCAGCATCGGCATCAGGTTCAACCAATTCGGCCGTACCTGTTGCACTCGCTTCACGCAGATTGGCAATAAGCGGACCAAAACCCGACTCACCCATCCAGAAACGGATCATATTAGTGACCCCGTTGGATGTCAGGGTTGCCCCTGCCAGACCATCTATACGATGTTCAGACCCGGATTGTGAAGGATCCACAGCACCCTTGATCACACGCAGTGCTGGCTCGCTTGTAGATTCACCTGCATAAATCTCTTTGCCAACCCAGGAGGCTTTCCAGTCCGGATTATCGATTTCGCCACCCAGACCTGGGGTCTCTGCATGCTCATAGAATCCCAGCCCGGCAACCGTATTCAGGTCACCTTCCAATGCCAGAAAGCCATACAGAGTAGACCACAAACCATAACCATAAACCGGCAATATCAATGTATCGATAGAACCATCATCGGCTTCTACTATATACACTGGCATGATATTGGGCTGGCGCTTGATAGAAGCAATATCTTCACGACGATCAAGCGACTCCGATAAAGCAGGATCACCTGCCGCACGACGGAAGTCTTCTGCCGCAGGAACAAATTCATCCGTAAACTCTCCGGTTTCGAGATCGACCGTGCGAGTTGTAATCTGTGCAAACAGCTCATCAACCGATTTACTCGGATCAGTAATGCCCGCAGCACGAAGAATATTGGATTTACGATCCTGATCCATATTGTACTGCTGCATAGGCTTCAACATGACAGCCGCTGCCGATACAACAACAGAACAGACTACACACAGCACCAAGGCTACAGTAACTGTTTTTCCGATAGAATCTTTATTAGACGACATTACGTAACATCCTCCGTTTGATATTCGCCTGCACAACAAAGTTGTCAATTAGCGGCGCAAACAGGTTGGCGAACAGGATCGCCAGCATGATGCCTTCCGGGAAGGCCGGGTTCACAACACGGATCAGAATGGTCATCACACCGATCAACGCACCGAATACCCACTTACCCGTATTGGTCATCGAAGCCGATACCGGATCCGTTGCCATAAAGAACATACCAAATGCCAAACCACCAATGACGAAATGCCACCAGAAAGGCACAGCAAACATCGGATTGGTTTCCGAACCGATAATATTGAATAGCAGTGTTGTACCAATAACACCGACCGTCACACCCGCGACAATCCGCCAGGCAGCAATCTTGGCATACATAATAATGGCACCACCTATGATGATTGCCAGTGTTGACACCTCACCAACTGAGCCTTGTATTGTGCCAACAAATGCACTGGTCCAGGTAACACCTGCGCCAATGATTTCCTGTACACCACCCATGGCGGCTAAACCCAGAGGGGTCGCACCGGAAAAGCCATCTACTGCCGTCCAGATCGCATCCCCGGATATCTGTGCCGGATAAGCAAAATACAGGAAGGCACGACCAGTCAAGGCGGGATTCAGGAAGTTCTTACCCGTACCACCAAACACCTCTTTACCTATGACCACACCAAAGGTAATACCCAGTGCAACCTGCCACAACGGAATAGTAGCCGGTAAAATCAGTGAAAAGAGGATCGACGTCACAAAGAAGCCTTCGTTGACTTCATGGCCACGCTTCATGGCAAACAGGACTTCCCAGAAGCCACCCACGATAAAGGTCACAGCATAGATGGGTAACCAGTAAACCGCGCCGTGGATAATGTTATCCCACAGGCTGTTGGCGTTATAACTGGTCAAAGCACTCAGGATAGAACCTCTCCAACCTTCAGCTTCGGTGATACCCAACTGTGCCATAGCCGTATTGGCATGCAGGCCTACACTGTACAAACCAAAGAAAACAGCAGGAAAAGTACACATCCATACCAGGATCATCATACGCTTCAGGTCAACACCATCACGCACATGTGCACCGGCACGGGTTACCTTGCCAGGGGTATAGAAAATGGTATCCACTGCTTCAAACAGAGCATACCAGTTTTCATATTTGCCGCCTTTGTGGAAATGCGGCTCCATTTTATCTAAAACAGCTCTAATACTCATGCCTGTCTCCTACGCCTCTTTTTCAATGCGCGTCAGATTGTCACGGAGAATTGGGCCGTACTCATATTTGCCTACACAGGCAAAAGAACAGAGTGCAACATCCTCTTCATCCAACTCAAGACAACCCAGCTGCATAGCCAGCACAATATCGCCTGTAACAAGTGCTCGCATCAGCTGTGTCGGCAGAATATCCAGAGGCATCAGTTCTTCGAATTGCCCTACTGGCACCATAGCTCGCTCAGAACCATTCGTGGTGGTAGTAAAGTCAAAACGTTTTCCTGGTGCAAACTTGGAAATAAACATATTCAGTACTGAGAATTTCTCCTTACCCGGAGCAATCCAGCCCATGAATTCACGCTCATTACCTTCCAGCAGCACAGAGACCTGATTAGTATAACGCGTCAAATAACCCAGTGGGCCAGAGGCTGTCATACCATTCCAAATGGAACCACTGATAATTCTGTTCTTACCACTACGCAGTTTACCGGCGGTCAGCTCAGTCAGACAGGCACCTACACGAGTACGAACCAACACAGGTTTTTCAACCTGGGGGCCGGCCAGAGCAACAACTCTATCCAGGTGCAAACGTCCTGTAGTAAAGAGTTTGGCAAAAGCTATAACATCCTGATAACCAATCTGCCAGACAGTTTTTTTCTGGGAAACAGGATCCAGGAAGTGAATATGGGTACTGGGATTCCCTGCGGGGTGTGGACCTTCAAACTCTTCAGTCGTTACGCCATCAACCGTTGGAATAGAAGCGCCGGGTGCTTTACATAAAAACACCTTGCCATCAGTCAGTTTGGTCAGTAACGACAGGCCCTGTTTAAAGGCATCCGCTTGATCGGCAATGATTACCTGCGGGTCAGCTGCAAGTGGATTGGTATCCATGGCAGTGACGAAGATGGAGTGAGGTACGCTTCCTGCAGCAGGTACTTTGCTGAAAGGCCTGGTGCGCAGAGCTGTCCAGAGACCGGACTGAACCAAATTTTCCTGTACCTGTTCACGTGTCAAGGTAGCCAACTGATCGGCGGCGTATTGGCTGAATTCTACAGCCTCTTCTTCCGCATCCAGTTCAATGACTACAGACTGTAATACACGACGCTCACCCCGGTTGATCGCTTTGACCACACCTGCACCAGGAGCTGTATACTGAACGCCTTCGGTTTTTTTATCGGTAAAGATCACTTGCCCGAGCTTAACACGGTCACCTTCTTTAACGGCCATAGTTGGTTTCATACCAACATAATCATAACCAATCAAAGCGACCGAACTCACTTTTGCAGCATCTTCAATAGTCTGCGCCGGTTCGCCCGTTATCGGTAGATCCAGACCCTTCTTGATCCTGATCATTCGCCTCACCCAATCTAACTAAAAAATCCGAAACCTTGTTTACTGCCCCATTAAGTCAATCATTTTTCAGCACCACTGAAATACAACTGATTATTGTTATCGAACAGAACAAAATTCCACCCAAAAACTTCCTCATTATACCTGATATTCTTGTAATTTTTCTACCAAACACTGCAATCTAATGATAATGCTAAAGTTGTAAAATTGATTATTTAATAGATATTTTCACTGCCCAGCCAATATAAGCAATAAATTATAACCTTAGAAAATATTAATCTATGAAAATATTATCTAAATAATAACCATAAAAAAAATGCCGCATTACTGCGGCATTTTTATAAAATTTACGTCTTTCAATATGCGTTATCTGTTACTTATTTGTTTCTAACGGATAGGGTGTCAGCGTAGTCTTGCAAATTTGTTGCGCCATACGTATAACCTGGCAGCTATAGCCGTATTCATTATCGTACCAGACATACAGCACACAACGATTACCTTCAGCAATGGTTGCCAGCGCATCAACGACGCCCGCGGCTCTTGAACCAACAAAATCAGATGAAACCGCTTCAGCTGAAATACTGTAATCCACCTGCTTCTGCAAATCAGAATGCAGTGCAATAAAGCGCAGGTAGTCATTCAGCTCTTCTTTAGTGGTTCCAGCTTTTAGGTTCAGGTTCAAAATTGCCATGGACACATTGGGTGTTGGCACACGAATCGCGTTACCGGTCAGCTTACCTTCCAGCTCAGGCAACGCCTTGGCAACCGCCTTGGCCGCACCTGTTTCAGTAATAACCATATTCAGTGCCGCCGCACGACCACGGCGACTTCCTTTGTGGTAATTATCAATCAGATTCTGATCATTGGTGTAGGAGTGCACTGTCTCTACATGGCCATTTTCAATACCAAACTTATCCTGCAGCGCTTTTAACACCGGCACAATCGCGTTAGTGGTACAGGATGCCGCTGAAAGAATAGTATCTTCAGCGGTGATATCTAAATGATTGACACCCATGACAATGTTTTTCATGTTTTTACCTGGTGCCGTCAACATCACCCTGGCCGCACCCTTGGCTTTCAGGTGGCGAGACATGCCTTCAGCATCACGGAACATGCCCGTGTTATCGATAACCAGTGCATCATTGATACCGTACTGGGTATAGTCTATGTCTTCTGGTTGACTGGCAAAAATTACTTTAATCGCCACACCATTGGCAATAATAGACTGGTTCTCTTCGTCTACCTGTATCGTGCCTTTAAATGAGCCATGCACAGAATCACGACGTAATAAACTGGCGCGCTTTTCCAGGTCATTTTCTGCGCTACCCTTACGTACAACGATCGCACGCAGGCGCATACTATGACCAATACCCGCACGGTCAACTAACTGCCGCGTAAGGATACGACCGATACGACCGAAACCGTAAAGAACAACATCCACCGGTTTACGATCATCGATTGGGCCCACAGCATCGGCTAGCTCATCAGCAACAAATTGCTCCAGTGAACGCCCTTTTGCTTCAGTCCGGAAGTTTACTGCCAGTTTGGCGATATCCACATGTGCATTGTGAAGATCCAGGCCACTGACTACTTCCAATACCGGAAAGGTATCGATCACTGACACCTCTTCATCCTCTACCTGTCTTACAAAGCGGTGCGCTTTGATCACATCGATCACCGAACGCTTAACGATGACACGACCATAGATAGAGATCTCGACATTACGTTCACGGTAAAGTCTACCGACCAACGGAATCATTGCTTCAGCAATAGACTCACGCGCATTCCAGTCCGCTAAAATCAGTTCTTGGCTCACAGCTTGCTCCGACATTGTAATGGCTCCATTTGCGTGCGCGCATTATCCCTGTTTAGGCCATCCGGATCAAATTCGATTCGATATACTTTGGTCCGAACTTACAAGAATAGGTGAATTTTGGGAGTAAATCTCATGATTCACTGTGTTTTTTTACAGCATTGGTTAGAATAGCCGATTTGGACTCTCAGCCGCTGAATTAAAGGAGCTTACCTTGCTGGCCCCATTTTCCTTTACGTTACCCCACTCGACAGGTGACATTAAACGTGTTGGGCAAGTCACTGGCTGCAGCACCGGCTTGGTACTGCAACAACTACTCACCCGGCAGCAACAAGGGCTGGTGGTACTTGTGTGCAAGGATAACGAAACCGCACTGCGTATCCGCCAGGAAACCCGTTTTTTTAGTCAGGATGACAATGAAATACTGCTGGTTCCTGATTGGGAAACCCTGCCCTATGACTCTTTTTCACCGCATCAGGATATTATTTCCCAGCGTATAGAAACCCTGTATCGCTTACCGGCCATGAAGCGTGGCATTTTGATTGTCTCGGCATCCACGCTGATGCAGCGCATAGCCCCCACCACTTTCATCACCGGAAACAGCCTGAGCCTGGATAAGGGACAGGAGTTCAATCCAGATACCATACGCCAACAACTGGTTCATGCGGGTTACCAGGCGGTCAATACCGTGTATGAACATGGCGAGTTTGCCATTCGTGGTGCCATTATCGATATTTTCCCGATGGGTAGTGACCTCCCCTTCCGTATCGATCTGTTTGATGATGAAATTGAAACGCTGCGCACCTTTGATCCGGAAACCCAGCTTTCCATCGATCAGTTGGAACGCATTCGCCTGTTACCTGCGCGAGAATTTCCGTTTAACCAGGATTCTATACGCCATTTTAAGCAGCGTTGGCGCGAAGTCTTTGAAGTGGATTTTAACCGCTGCCCGGTTTACCGCGATGTTTCTGAGGGTATTGCTCCCTCGGGTATAGAATACTATTTACCGCTGTTTTTCGATCAGCTTGCAACGCTGTTTGATTACCTACCCGAGCAAACATTAATCGTTGAGCAGGCAGGTGTCAGTGATGCGGCTAAACATTTCGCTGACGAAGTGCAAAACCGCTATCAGGAACGCAACTTTGATACCCAGCGGCCTATATTGAGCCCCGATGCACTGTACCTCTCAGCGGATGAGCTGCTTGGCCGTCTCAAGCACTACCCACGTATTCGCGTAACAACCGACACAGAACAACGCAAACCTGGGCGTGATAACCTACCCTGTACTGCGCCTGCTGACCTGACGGCTGAGCCCGGCAGTGATGAACCTCTGTATAAACTCAAGCAGTTAATGGAAAGTGACAGCAAGGCGCATTTTTTAATCTGTGCCGAATCACCTGGCCGGCGTGAAGCGCTACAGGAGCTTTTGCGACGCACTCATCTGAAAGCAACAGACTTTGACAACTGGCAAGCCTTTCAAGCCAAGCCGGTACGACTCGGCATCAGTGTTTTTGCACTGGACCAGGGTATATCCATTCCGGGTGAGTTACATCTGGTTACGGAAACGCAGTTATTTGGTCGACAGATCTTTCAGCGCCGTCGCCGCCAGCGTGAGAAAGAACAATCCGATCAGGTTATCCGCCACCTGTCCGAGCTGACCACGAATGCACCCGTGGTACATATTGACCATGGTGTCGGCCGCTACCGTGGCCTGCAAAGCATCACCGTTGATGGGCAGATCAATGAGTTTTTAATGCTGGAATACGCCAACGAAGCGAAACTCTATGTCCCGGTTTCGTCACTACACCTCATCAGTCGCTACTCAGGCGCTACTGATGAACAGGCGCCGCTGCACCGTCTGGGTACTGAACAATGGAGTAAGGCACGTCGCAAGGCTGCTGAAAAAGTCCGTGATACTGCCGCTGAGCTGTTGGATATCTATGCCCGCCGTAATGCTCGCGAAGGCTTTTCATTTGAATTTCCTGAGACCGATTTCGAACGTTTTGCAGCAACCTTCCCTTTTGAAGAAACTCCGGATCAGGCCAGTGCTATAGAGGCTGTGATCCGCGACATGCGTTCAGCCAAACCTATGGACCGGCTGGTATGTGGTGATGTCGGTTTTGGTAAAACCGAAGTGGCCATGCGTGCGGCCTTTATTGCCGCGCAAGCGGGTAAACAAGTGGCAGTTTTGGTGCCCACTACACTGCTGGCTCAACAGCATTTCGACAATTTCCGTGACCGTTTTGCTGACTGGCCAATCAATGTAGAGCTCATCTCACGCTTTCGCAGCGCCAAACAGCAACAGGTTATTGCCCAACAGCTCAGTGACGGTCAGGTGGATATTCTGATCGGCACACACAAATTATTGCAAGGCAGCCTGACCTACAAAAACCTTGGCTTACTGATTATTGATGAAGAACACCGTTTCGGTGTTCAACAGAAAGAAAAAATCAAAGCGCTGCGAGCAGAAGTCGATATTCTGACCATGACGGCCACACCCATCCCGCGCACACTGAACATGGCCATGTCGGGAATGCGTGACTTATCCATCATCGCAACCCCACCGGCACGGCGTCTATCGGTAAAAACCTTTGTCCGCCAATCAGAGCCCGCATTGTTAAAAGAAGCCATACTGCGTGAGCTGTTACGTGGTGGACAGGTCTATTTCCTGCATAACGAAGTCAAAACCATCGATAAAGTGGTTGCTGAAATTGACGCTCTGGTGCCGGAAGCCCGTGTTGCGGCAGGACATGGACAGATGCGGGAACGTGAGCTGGAACAGGTGATGAGCGACTTTTATCACAAACGCTTCAATGTGCTTGTGTGTACCACCATCATCGAAACCGGCATAGACATCCCCAACGCCAACACCATTATTATTGAGCGTGCAGATAAATTCGGCCTGGCGCAGCTGCATCAGTTACGTGGCCGCGTCGGCCGCTCGCACCACCAGGCCTACGCTTATCTGCTAACACCAGATAAGCGCAACATGACCGATGATGCGCAGAAACGTCTTGAAGCCATTTCTGAAGCCTCCACACTGGGCGCAGGCTTTACGCTTGCTACGCATGACCTGGAAATCCGCGGTGCTGGTGAGCTGCTGGGTGAAGATCAAAGCGGTCAGATGCAAACGATAGGTTTTGGTCTGTATATGGAAATGCTCGAGCAAGCCGTTGAAGCGATCCGCGATGGCAAAACACCGAATCTGGACAAACCGCTAAACCACGGCTGTGAAGTCAATCTGCACCTGTCAGCACTGATTCCGGATGATTACCTGCCGGATGTACATAACCGCCTGATGCTGTACAAACGTATCTCCAATGCGCGCGATGCCAATGCCTTACGCGAGATCCAGGTAGAAATGATTGACCGCTTCGGCCTGCTCCCTGAAGCCAGTAAAAATTTGTTACGCCTGACCGAGCTGAAGCTGCAAGCCGAAGTGTTGGGCATCCAGAAGCTGGATGTCGGCAATAAAGGCGGTAAAATCGAATTTGACGCTGAACCCAAAGTTGAACCGATCAAGCTTATCCAGATGATCCAGCGCCAACCGCGCATCTTCAAACTGGACGGCCCCTCCGGACTCCGCTTCACCCTGCCTATGGAAAGCATCGAAGAACGCTTCCAACAAGTCGAAGCCCTCCTAACCACCCTGGCCTCCTAAAAGGAGGTCAAAAAAAAAGGGGAGCACCCCTTTTTTGAGACTTAGAGGTGAAGGCCGCTGAGGCGGGTTACGCGTTTTTCCAGGGCATGTCTGAGCAGGCTGTCACGGCTGTAGATCAGGGTGAAACGCTCGCGGGAGCGGGTGATGCCGGTGTAGATTAGCTCCTGGGTCAGTACAGGGTTGGGTTGATCCGGTAATACCAGGGCGGTGTGAGTGAATTCAGAGCCTGTGATTTATGCACGGTCATGGCAAAAACGCTTTCCAATGCCTGCAGGCGACTCGGCATGATCCAGCGCACGCTACCATCGGCGGCCGGAAAAACGACCCGTAATGCGGAAGTGATAGTGCCGTCTGGCTGCTCCACAGGGCGCATTAACGCAATACCTATATCGCCATTCATTAAACGCAAGCTGTAGTCGTTGCGGGTAATCAGCACCGGCCGTCCTTCATACCAGAGTGCATCACTGCCTTTAAGCAATCCGGTCCCTGCCAGAATTCCGCTGATCCACTGATTCAACTGCTCAACACCCCAGGGACCCTGGCGCACCGCGCACAACAATTGAAAGCTGGTGTGGGACTCCAGTACCTGAGCGGCCCAGTGATCATGAGCCGCCTGTCCGGCATCTAAAGCGGGTCGACTCTGTTGAATCTGTTGCAGATAACCTTGATAACCCTGAATAATCAGTTGTGCCAGTGATGCATCCGCCGCATGACTTACTCTGAGGCGATCGATCTGATCATTCTGCTCAGCAAATAGTTGCTCCAAAGCCGCCAGGCGATCAGTCACCGCTTGACCATACAATTCTCCATCATTGACCAGACGCGCCAGGGCTCCTATACCACCCTGTTCGCTGAAGCGATGACTCTGGCGCAACATGGTAATTGCCTGATCCAGGGGGCGCCCTGCCTCACTAAGATAAGAGGCATCAAGCGCATACCCGGTGACACGCGCCAACCACTGAGCCGTGTCGGCCTGATAGCGCCCCAGTGAAGCCTGCTGACACAAATCACCCAAAATAGCGCCAGCTTCAACAGAAGCTAACTGATCCTTGTCTCCCAGCAGAATCAGACGTGCACCGGGTTTAAGTGCATCGACCAGTGCCGCGAGCATCTCCAGGTCAACCATGGAGGCCTCATCCACCACCACCAAGTCGACCGGCAATGGCTGGGCCCGGTGATGACGAAAGCGACGACTGTCCGGCAACGGCCCTAACAGTCGATGCAGTGTGGTCACCTCTGTCGGAATAGCCGCCGCCAGTTGCTCAGGATCATGACTTAAATCAGCCAGGGGCAGACTTGCCACCTGGGCGGCAATGGATGCGTTAAGGCGAGCAGCGGCCTTGCCCGTCGGGGCTGCCAGCGCAATACGCAACACCGTCTGGCCCTGTTGCAATGCCAGTGCCTGCAATAGCGCCAACAACCTGACCACCGTGGTGGTTTTTCCGGTTCCCGGACCTCCGGTAATCACCGCAAACCCTCGCCGTGCCGACAAGGCGCAGGCAATTTTCTGCCAATCCGGTTGCCCTGCATCGGTCGCTGGTGGAAACAAACTACTCAACAAGGCTGCCATTTCGTCTTCAGGCAAGTCGTAGCACTGATCGATGCGCTGCATCAGTGCCTCACGCACCTGCTGCTCATAGTTCCAGTAACGGCGCAGATAGACTATGGGACGTTGCGGTGAACCCGCTAACACCAAAGGAGCACTGGTTTTGTCTGGCTGTTCATCCCGCCCATCCATCGCTAGCGGCTGAATTGCGGCTGAGCGACTCAAACGCGCCCACCATTCATCCGGGCTCAGGGAGTTAAGTGTTTGCAAGACACCGGCCAATGCCTGAGCATCAGACCCAGCTGTCACCTCCAGATTGGCCAGGGCACCGATCAGATCCAGCACACATCACCATGGCCGTTACGTTCACTGGTCATGGCAATCGCCAACAACACATAGGAATCTGACTCTGGTGCAGCCTCGGCAATATAGCGACACAGCGCCAGATCCAGTGCCCGGAGCTTTCCTTGCTGATGGAACAGATGCAGCCAGGTGAATGACGCTTCGATATCCGCTTTCATGCCAGTACCTCATCGGTTAGTGCCTGACCGGCAAACAGCCGATCCAGTCCCTCAATCACCTGACGATCCGGTTTATCGAAAAACACCCCCTGCGAGTCAGCACGGTAACCACGCAAAAACACATAGGCGGCCCCGCTATATGACGGTCGTAATCATAATCAGGCAAACGCAAGCGCAGCTGCCGATGCAGGGCTAACAGGTACAGAAGGTATTGAAGATCATAGCGTTTAGCCAGCAGGGTCTGACGCATCATATCGTCAGAATAAGCTTGATTATTCACACCTAACCAATTGGATTTCCAGTCTATAATGTAGTAGCGCCCTTGATGTTCAACCACCAGATCAATAAAACCTTTGAGCATGCCATTCAAGCGATTGGCCGCCAACGGTGGTCGCTCAAGACCTGCCAGGGTACGCTGTTGAACCCACTGATCCAGTTTCAAGGTACTCACCTGATGGCTGGCAAACCAGAATTCCAGTTCGACACTGTATTGCCGGGGTGACAGCGCGGCCAGGCACAAAGGCGAGGCTGCCGATACAGCCTGCTGCGGAAACTGCCACTCCTGACGTATAAACTGCTGCAGCCAGTGCAATAGTGGTTCGCTCCAGGACTGCAGTTGTCGCTGCTGGCAACGTTGGATCAGATAGTCCCGACAGGTTTCCTGTAACGACGGTTCCAATACCCCCGCAAAGCCTTGTTGTCGTTCACCCTGCGCATCGATCCATGTCAGCCCCGCAGCCCACTCCAGCAGACTATGCAAAAACGTCCCTATCTGACTGCCTTTGGCTAAGCTATGCAGATCCAGAGCGTCCGGGAGTGACAGCCTGTCGAGCGCGTCAGTCTCTGAATCCTGCGTTTCCAGCAGGGTTTCCTGCCAGGCGGTCTCACTGACCTGTCTGGTGCCATGCTTCAGTGCGGAATAACTGGCAATCCACCAGGATTCATGCGTCAGGCGCGGTGCAGACCTGGCACTTAACAGCAGATTTTTGCTCGGCGGCTGCCAGGCATCGGGTAGCGCGTCGGGCAGAGGTTGCAGGCTCAGATGTTGTAGCTGCTGTAAGGGTTCAGCCAAAGCGCCGGATGAGGCGCCCAGCACATAAGCCAGTGCCGAAGATGCAAAGCTATCGGTTTCGGCCAGGCCTATCCAGTTGACAAAACGGGCACGGGTCAAGGCCACATAGAGCTTGCGTAGATCTTCGGCCAGACGCTCTGTGTCCGCCTGCACCAGGTTTTCAGAATTGGCACGCAGATGCACTTCAACCTGCTGCTCGGCGTTGTGAGTGACCAGTAGCGTATCCTGTGCCTTGGCTTGGCGGCTATCGCTGATAAACGGCAAGAACACCAGAGGATACTCCAGGCCTTTGGATTTATGGATGGTGACCACCCGTACCAATTGCTCATCCGTTTCCAGACGCAACTGCTGCGCTTCACTCTGATCATCCGGCTCCAGAATCGACTCTTCCAGATAACGTATCAATGCCTGCTCACCATCCAGCGTATCAGCCGCCTGATGCAGGAGTTCGCCCAGGTGCAGCAAGTCAGTTAACTCGCGCTCCCCCTGAGGCCGCTGACCGGCACTCTCGGCAATATTGAAATCCTGTATAAGGCGATAGATCAACGGCAGAATACCCTGGCGCTGCCAGATCTGATGATAAGTCATAAACTGACCCGACTGGCTTTCCCAGTAAAGCTCATCCTGATTCAGCCGCTCCAGGGCGGCGATATCGGGGCGCAATAACGGACTGGCCAGTGCAGTACGTATGCGTTTCTCATTCAAAGGGTCCGACACCGCACGCAGCAATTGCAACAACTCGCTGGCAATCCAGGTCTGGAATACACTGGAACGATCCGAAAGGTAGACACTGGCAACCCCCAACTGCTGCAGAGCCTGTCTGACCAGATTAGCTTCATTAAGATTATTCACCAATACCGCGCAATCCGATGGCTGCACCCCGCGCCAACCGCCCGATTCGGCCAAAGGTAACAAGGCTTTCCCCTGCTGTCCCTGGGTGAGTAACCCGGCAATTTTAGCAGCCGTCGCCAGTGCCAGTTTATCGCGGGCATCACCTTTATTGAGCTTGTCATCGGTTTGTTCAACCAACCAGCCTTGCAGTGCGGGTGCCTGTTCTCCCTCCAGCATTAATCCTGGCATATCAGCCTTACCAGCCTTCACCGGTAAAAAAGGTAGCGGATTGTACTCTTCGGTCTTGAACATAAACGCGCCCTGGGCACGTTGATCGGCCAGACTGAACACCTCATTGACCGACTCGATCAATGCAGCCGATGAACGGTAATTGGTATCCAGGGTGTAATGCTGCCCTTCACTGTCCTGACGCGCTTGCAGATAGGTATGGATATCGGCCCCGCGGAAAGCGTAGATCGCCTGTTTGGGATCACCGATCATAAAGAAGCCGACCGGCGTATTATCAGGACTTTGCTGATAAATACGCCGGAAAATACGGTACTGCACCGGATCGGTATCCTGAAACTCGTCCACCAGTGCCACCGGAAATTGCCGGCGAATCGCCGTAGCCAGCGCCTCCCCCTGGAGGAAGCCAAAGCCTGGTCGAGACGTAACAGCAAGTCATTCTGGCTCAGGCTGTTTGACTGTTGCTTAACCTTCTCGATCCGCGCAGCAATCCAGTGAGCCGCATGGCATAACAGCTCAGGTTGAAGATCCGGCAAGTCCGCCAGTGCCTGTTGCAACTGTGACAGAGCCACACAGGCTGGGTGGTTGACGGGGGCCTGTTGGGCATCCACCCAGATTTCGCTAACCCCTGCAGATGACATCACCCGCCAGCTTTTAGCCGCGAAGATACCCGGATCCTCCAGCGAGGCCTGTGCCAGCCAGTTGCTCAGCTTGTTCAGTACCCCGCACGATGGCCAGTATTGAGCTTCTTCGCCTGAAAGGCTTTCTGTTTAGCGGCTTCATCAAACACCCGCTGTAGCTGACCGATATAATCCTGCGCCCGCCATTCGGCTTTCAATGCATCCAGCTGAGCGGAGCGCTGTTGTTGGTAACGCTGAATCAGCTGCAAGGCTGATCCTGGCGGATTGGCCAGATAAGCCAACTTGTCCAGGCAGGGTTTGACTTGTTTCAGCAACAGATCGGGTGATGCCCAGCAGTCGACCACCAGGGCCAGTTCATCCACAGGCAACTGGCTGTAGGCACAGCGCCAGTAATCTTCACTGGCCTGCTGTTGCCAGGCCTGCTCACTGGTTTCCAGTTGCGGATCAAATGCACTGCCGCTGTCGAAGGCGTGCTCTTTGAGCATGCGATAACACCAGGCATGAATGGTAGAGATGGCCGACTCATCCATCCACTGCGCGGCCAGTGTCAATTGCCGTGCCGCACGCAGGTGCTGATCGGCAGGCAACTGCTGCATCAACGCCTGCAACAAGGTATCGTCTGACGCCTCACCCTGAAAAACCCCTGCCGCTTCCACCAGGCGCGCACGAATACGCTCACGTAGTTCCGCTGTGGCCGCATTGGTAAAGGTGACTACCAGTATTTCCGGTGGCAGCAGCGGGCGCCTATAGGCCTGATCACCACCATGCTGAATCACCAGACGCAGATACAGCAGCGCCAGGGTAAAGGTTTTGCCGGTACCCGCACTGGCCTCTATCAGCGCCTTGCCCTGCAGTGGAAAGCTTAAAGGGTCCAGACGATTGATGCGATTATTCATGAGCGGCCTTCCTTCTGCGATGCCACCGCCTGATGAAAATCACCATAAAGCGCCTGCACATGTTGAGCAAAACGACCCTCTGACCAGAGCTGCTCAAGATCAGCACAATGCTGATGAAAGAAACGGCTATGCTCGGCGCTTTTATCCAGCGCTTCCTGCAGTTTGGCCAGCAGCTTTCCTTCAGGGAAAGCAGATTCAGCCGCATCTTCCCGATTGGCCAACCAGGCAATGGCGGTCTCCAGGCTCAAGGGTGTGGGGGCTTGCAGTGTTGCATGTGCCGCCTGTAGCAGACGATCCAGACAGGCTTTTGCCTGCTCAGACGTCAGAGGCGCAAAGCGAATTTTACCCTCAGGCGTAATAATCCGGGTGCTGAGTTCAAGGCCGTTCTGGTTAGCCAGCAGATGCATCAGCCAGCCGCGCAGATGATTGTGCCATTTGCGTGACCGGCCCTGTTTGATCAAACCTGCGCTCTGCAACAACAGCAGGGTGATTTCCCCTGTTTCAGGGTGTTGATACAGGGGTTCAAGCGTTGCCTCAACGCCCAACACTCCCCATGCACTCTGCGCTGAATACACCAACGGCTGGCTCTCCAACCGTTCACTGAATGCTGTGCGCTCGGCTAGCCAGTCGGTGTAGACCGCGTCCAGCCCCTGACACAATTTCTGCCCCTGCAACTGACCATGACTGCCCTCGACCAGCAAGCCTTGCCGCTGAATGCGCTTTACTTCATCGGCAAGACGCTGGAAAAAATCGGCTTCATCTAGCGCAGGTAAAACCGCTGACTGCAGCAACCGGTCGCGTAAACTCCAGACCTCCAACCCATCCAAAGCAAAGCTTTCCGTATCGCGTAACACCTGAATGGATTCACTTCGCGGCACTTGCAGACGCAGTGCATAGAAACTATCGATCGGCTGCTTCATCAACTGCACTAACTGGGCTAGAGACAAGGCGGATTCCGGTTGCCAGGCCACTAGTCCTGACGGTGATTGCACCTGGCTGATCGGCTGATGCACTGCCAACCATTCAGAGGCATAACTGAACGGTGCCGGTGAAACAGCGTCCTGGGCAAAATAGCGTTGACTGAAGGGTTGTAACGGGTGTTCAGTGGTCAACTCGCTGAGCAGATCGTCACTCTGACCTTGCCAACCCGCCTGAAGATGATCACGCAGCTGCCCAACCAGCACAGACGGCGGGCGCACGGAATTATCGCGAACACTACGACCAACCCAACTGACCACCAGCTTTTCACGTGCGGCTAACAAGGCTTCCAGAAACAGGTAGCGATCATCTTCACGCCGGGAACGGTCACCAGGACGGTAATCCTGTGCCATCAGATCAAAATCCACCGGTCTGACAGCACGCGGGTAAGCACCATCGTTCATCCCCAGCAGCCAGACTTGCCGAAACGGAATGGCACGCATCGGCATCAGCGTGGCGAAATTGACCGACCCGGCCAGAAAGGTCTGGCTCAGTCCCGGCTGATCCAGACCGGACAACAGCTCTTCACGCACCACATCCAGCGTTAATGGCAGCTCACTGGCTTCAGCCAATTCGACAGCCTCGAGCCACTGGGTTAACTGCTGTTCAACTCTAAGCAGCAACGCCTGATCCAGCTCCGACTGAGGCAAAAAGAAATCCTGCAGCAACTGCTGCAAACGTGTCGCCCATTCACCGGCAGAGGTGGGTAACTGCAGCGTCTGCCAGGCACGTTCCAGTTGATCCAGTAGCACCACCAGAGGCCCCAGCCTGGCCGCTTCCAAACCCGCCACCTCAGCATAGGGCTCGGTGCCCTGCCAGGCAGATCCTTCGCCACTGGCATACCCCAGCAGCATACGCTGCAAGCCAAAACGCCAGGTATTGCCCGACACACCCTCAGGCAGCTCCAGCGCCGCACGCTGCGCTGCATCCAGCCCCCAGCGAATATTGGCGCCCTGTATCCAGCGTTTCAGGCTGAGCAGATCAACCTCATCCAGTTCAAATCGGGCACGTAGGGCGGGCACATCCAATAGATCCAGCAGTTCCGTTACACTGAAACGGGACTCAGGCAGATGCAGCAGACTTTCCAGTGCAATCAGCAAAGGCGCTTTGTGGCGTTGCCCTGATCGGCAATATGAAATGGCAGATAACGCGGATCGTCACGATCCAGTTTACCGAATACCGCATCGATATGGGCGGCATACACCTGGATATCCGGCACCATGACCAGAATATCGCGGGGGTTCAACACATGGCCCGCCTGTTGTGCTGCCTCAAACTCAGCTAGTAGCTGATCCTGGAGTATCTCCACCTCACGTTGCGGACTATGCGCAACCATAAAGCCCAGGCTGCGATCCCGCTCCTCCACCTGGCTGTGCATCGCCTGGCGCTCATTCAGACTGCGCAGTTCCAGTATATCGTCCTGCAGTTGCTGCAACAGCGTTTCACTGCCCGGGGAGGCAAACAGATCGATGCGTTCAAAGTGCTGCTGATAGGTTGGCGGTTGATCGCGCTCATCTGGCAGTCTCAGATAGTCACGCCCTGACGTCCCCAGGCTGCCAATAAGGGATGGCCATGCAGATGCAGCTGATCTTCGTCGAGATTATCCGGCACCCGGCGCTCCGGATTACGCTGATAGGCTTTTTTGAATAGTTCCCGTCCTTCGATCAGATCGCCCCAGTAATGCTGACTGGGGTTACAGACAAACAGCATCACCTGGGAAAACTGTGACAGCACTTCAAGTACTTCCAATGTTTGCCGCGGCAAGGACGAAATACCGAACACAATGATTCGCCGTGGAAAACCACTCAGTCGCTGACTGTTCCCCGCCTCGCTGAGTTGCTGACAAAACTGTTGATGAACGCTGGAACGACTGGCATAACTGAGAAAATCAGCCTCCGTATGCGCCTGTCGAATATCTTCATTTAGCCATTGCCAAAGCAACGGCTGCCAGGCCTGCTCCGCTTTCAGTGGCTGACGTTCCCCCGCAGCCGTGATCAATACAGCATCACCTTGCAGCCAGGCATCCAGCCAATCGGCACGATAGACCTGATATTGATCGTAAAGATCAGCCAACCGCGCTGCTAACTGCCAGGTACGTGACACGGAGGGGTCCTGATCGAGAAAATGCTGCAACGGCTGTAATGCCTGAGGATCAGTTGTTCTGGTGTCCAGGGCTGGCAGATCACTGAGCAAGCGTAACAAGCGCCAGGTCAATGGCGCTTTATCAAAGGGTGAAGCACTGGGCAACTGTGGAAACTCTTGTCGGTAGGCCTGCCAGATAAACCGCCCGGGTAACATCACCTGCAACCCGGCCGCAATGCCTAAGCCCCCCTCAAGCGTTTCACTGCTATCGGCCGCCAACGCCAGTTTCAACCACTGTGCGATGCCGTTACTCTGCACCAGCATCACTTCGTTTTCCAGTGGGGCTAATGGATAGGCCTTTGTCCAGCGCACCATCAAGTTGCGCAGCTCTTCCAGATGGTTTCCCTGAATCACCATCAACCCAGTTGGCCAGTCCGGAATCAAGGGGTCAGCCAGCTTGGTATTTGGCACTCTTTCTATCTCCCCCATGAGACGTCAGCTTTGCTGGCCTTCCAGTTTGTTTGCTTACCCAATCATTGAAGTTTACATCACCCAATGCTTCCCCACGAATAGTTGCCTCAGTTATATTCTGATTCTCTTTACTTAGGTCAACGTTATTTATCATCGACTTGTAAAGAACAGCTCTTTCAGCTTTTGTGGCTGCTAAATCCAGATAGAGAGGGTGCTCTGTAATCAGTTCGTCCACAACTCCAAGTGCATTGTGGTGATAGCTTGACCAAGGGTATTCTTTTGGGTCAATTACCATTCCGGCTTTTATCGGATTCATCTCGATATACTTATATAACGTGAAAAGGTAATGATCGCTGTCTACAAGGCATGATTTAAACCGCCCTTCCCAAATGGTGCCTGTTCGTTCCCGACTGGAATTAAAGTACCTGACATAGCGATTGGTCATAGACTGCATAAACACAGATAACTGGTGTTTGTCTTTTGGTGTAACCAGTAAATGCAAATGATTTGTCATGATGACATAAGCATGTAATTGGCAATCTGCCTTGATGAGCGACTTCGCAATATCGGAAAGGATACGCGAAACATCCTCTTTATTTTCAAATATTTCTTGACGATTATTACCTCGATGCATGATGTGCAGAGGCTGATTGGGTAGTACCAATCTAGGTAGTCTAGCCATGATGTTACATCCTTGTAGTATTCAGACCAAGATCAGTTTACCTAATGAATCAATGATATCAACTTTCAATCAAGCTGGCTGACCCCATGAAGACAACCCCATGAAGACAGGCTAGTTTATATTTTCATGTCTATACTGCGGTTATGAACTATTTTATGGAACAGTTGGCTTTATGACACGGATATCAATGGGTATCAGGCAGTGTTGTCTGTTACTGGCTTTGTTGCTCACGCTCAACGCTCAGGCTGACACGCAAAGCGTTCGTATCGGTGTGTATGAAAATCCCCCTAAAATCATGCTGGGGCCTGACGGTCAGCCTTCTGGCATTTTAGGGGAACTGATTTTGGAAATTGCCAAGCGTGAAGACTGGCAACTCCAGGTGGTTCCCTGTAACTGGGATGCCTGCCTGCAACTGCTCCACAAGGGTGAGATTGAATTGATGCCGGATGTCGCCTTCAGTGAGCAACGGCAGACACTGATGTCATTTCATCACCTGCCCGCTTTGCACAGTTGGTCACAGGTGTTTCGTCATGCTGACATAGAAATCGACTCTGTACTGGACCTTGATCAAAAGCGTGTAGCCATTCTGGCTGGTTCAATTCAACTAGACTTTTTAGAGCAGATTAATCAAGAGTTTGGTATACAGATGGAGCTGATACGGGTTAGCGATCTGCAGTCAGCGCTCAACCTGCTAGCCGAAGGCAAAGCCGATGCTCTGGCTACCAATAATCTGTTTGGTGGCTATCATATAAATGGCTATGACCTAGAACCCACCTCGATTTTGTTTCAACCTGCACGGCTGTTTTTTGCCACCTCTATTAATCAACACACCGAACTGTTGGAAAAAATTGATTACTGGCTGGAACAATGGAAAACCGAACAGGACTCACCCTATAACCGTATTCTGCAAAACTGGCAAACATCCGTTGAAGTAGAGGTTATTCCCAAGCTGGTATGGGTCGGTTTGGTTACGCTACTTGGCCTGCTGCTGCTGGCATTGTTAACTATGAGATACCTCAGACAAAAAGTGCAGAACACCCTGCGCGAGTTGCAAGTAAGTGATGACAAGTTAACCACCATACTCAATAACCTGCAGGCTTATGTGTATATCAAGGATCCTCAGCATCACTATGTTTATGCCAGCCCCAAGGTTTGCGAACTGTTTGGCTTCCCTGAAGAGGAGATTATAGGTAAAACCGATGCCGCTTTTTTTGATAGTGAATCTACGGCTGAAATTTTCCGTCTCGACGACAGAGCACTCATAAACGGAGAAAGTATAGTCAAAGAAGAGGTAAACAAGCTCCCCGGTGAAAACGAACCACGCACTTTTCTTTCAATAAAAGTGCCTATGCTTGATGCACAAGGAAATATCTATGCCTTATGCGGACTGGCAACCGATATATCTGAGCAGAAGCGTCATAAAAAGGAAGTTCATCAACTGATATTTTACGATTTACTCACCGGACTGCCGAACCGACGATTACTCATGGACCGGCTTCAACATAGCCTGGCCAGTCGTCATAACCAGCAGGGTAATGGTGCCGTTATTCTTATAGATCTGGACAACTTTCGCACGCTGAACGACACCCTGGGGCATCAGGCCGGTGATCAGTTACTCACAGGCATAGCCGAGCGGCTAAGCAAGCAGGTACGCGTCAGTGATACCCTGGCACGCTTTGGCGGTGATGAGTTCATGTTATTACTGGAAGATCTGTCAGCGGATGATACCTTGCTGCTGAACCAGGTTGAGCAGGTTCTGGACAAGGTTATAGAGGCCTTTGAACGTCCATTTCGGATACAGGAGCAGGACTACACCACCTCAGCCAGCCTGGGTGTAGCGCTCTATTCTGACAGTAAGCACAACCCGGAAGAACTGATTAAACGTGCTGAACTGGCTATTTATGACGCCAAAAAAGTCGGACGCAATCAGATACGTTTTTTTGATACCAGCATGCAACAAAAAGCCGAGCATCGGGCTAAGCTGGAGTTTGGCCTGCGTCGAGCACTTAAAGACCAGGAGTTTATACTTTACTACCAACCCAGTATTATGCTGAAGGGCAAATGACCGGTGTCGAAGCTCTAATCCGCTGGCAACCACCGCAACAGCTACTGGTATCCCCAGCTGACTTTATCCCGGTGGCTGAGACGACTGGCTGATCCTTCCGCTGGGGCGGTGGATTTTACGTACCGCTTGTCAACAGTTAGTTAGCTGGTCAGAACATCCCGATACGGCGCACTTGACCATCGCGGTCAATATCAGTGCTGCGCAGATGCATCACAACAGTTTTGTTGATGATGTGTTGGGTATCCTGAAACAAACCGGTGCACCAGCTAACCGCCTGGAACTGGAGTTAACCGAAAGTCTGCTGATAGATAACGTTGAACAAACTATTGAGAAAATGCTGCTACTGAAAGCCGAAGGGATACGCTTTTCACTGGATGATTTTGGCACCGGCTTTTCATCGCTGAATCTACTCATTAATCTGCCGTTGGATACCTTGAAAGTAGATCAGTCTTTTGTACGCGATATGCATAGAGATGCTCGTGATCTTGCTGTGGTCAGAACCATTATCGATCTGGGCCGCAGCCTGGCGTTAAATGTCATTGCTGAAGGCGTTGAAAATCTCGATCAACGCGATGCACTGCAGCGCTTCGGTTGCCGCTCGTTTCAGGGATTTTTATATGCCCGGCCTATGCCCATCGAAGCCTTTGCCTCACACAGTAACACCATCCCTCCCTATCAAGGCCTGTAGTATTGTTGAGTTGTCGGGAACCTATTCGACCTTGAGTAGCCATACTTAACTGAATCTTGCAAAAATAACCTGGGATTATACATGTCCGAACAGCCTATTCAGACACATTTCAAACCAAAGACAGGGTCTGATCGGGTGGCCTATTTCATGACCCGTTTTCTGCGTTTTTTTGCCGATAAATTTTTTGCCCAGCGCTACGGGCATCGTGCCGTTGTGCTTGAAACGGTTGCCGCCGTTCCGGGAATGGTGGGTGGAGCCCTGCAGCATTTAAAAGCGCTAAGACGTCTTAAAAGTGACGATGGCTGGATTCGAACGCTGTTGGAAGAGGCTGAGAATGAGCGTATGCACTTGATGACCTTTGTACAGATCGCCCAGCCCAACCGTTTTGAACGTTTGCTGATTCTGCTGGTTCAAGGTCTGTTCTATAACTGTTTTTTCCTGCTCTACCTGATATCACCACGAACAGCACATCGCTTTGTCGGCTACCTGGAAGAGGAAGCGGTATACAGTTATACCGAATATCTCGCCGGTATAGACAGCGGACTCTATGAAAACGTCCCCGCCCCCCAGATTGCCATAGACTACTGGCAGCTACCGGAAGATGCGCGTTTGCGTGAGGTGGTGTTGGCTGTGCGGGCCGACGAAGCAAAGCATCGCGATGTTAATCACGACTTTGCCGATGAATTAAATTCTTGAATCTATTGCAAACAATAACTTTAATTGCCAGCATCATCGCGTATTTCAAAGCCGGTATAGCTTTCATCCCAATCGCGTGGTTCGGCAATCACTTCAGCTACTGTGGCTAACTCCGGCCCCTGATTCAGCCAGGCTTCTACATGATGAACATTGATCTCTTCACCGCACAACAGGGCTTCAACACTGCCATCCGCCAGATTACGCACCCAGCCCACTACACCATGCGCTTCGGCCTGTTGCTGGGTAAAGCGCCGAAACCAAACCCCTTGCACCCGGCCAATCACGCGGACATGTAAACATATTTTTGCCATAGTCATTGCTTCCGTAACAATCCGTTATCTCTATCTACTCAGGTAATCTAGCATACCACCTAAGCCCTGCTCTGTTAGCCTAGTTGTGCTTGTTTTTCGCTTCAATCCACTGCGCCATATACTGCGTGCTTTTCATACTGTGATGCCGCAGCATCTGGCTGATAAAGTGTTGTTGCCGCAGGGTTTCACGCTGCTGATATTGCTGCAGAATATGAGCAATAAAATCCGGTTCCAACACTACTCGGTTATATAACTGCTCAAGTATTTGATCACCCTGCTGCTGTGCTTGCTGCCAGTCAACTTCAGCGGTATAGAGGTTTACCGCCTGCTGGACAAACGCAGTCTCACCGTCACAAATTGCACCACTCCAGGGCAACTCAGCGTGCATGCCTTCGGCACCTATTGGTGTGGTGACACTGGGTGTACCCGTTTGCATCGCTTCTACCAGCTTGCCTTTCAATCCAGCCCCAAAACGTAAAGGGGCCAGTAACACCCGCGCCTGACCGACTACCTGTTTGGCATCATCGGCCCAGCCTTTTACCAGAAACCCCTGGGCAGGATTATGCAGTTGTGTGGCTTTGGGCGGTGGATAGGCACCGTAAATATGTACGCAGGCATCTGGCAACTGCTGGCGAATGGCTGGCCAGAGCGTCTGTTTCAGATAGAGCACGGCATCCCAGTTAGGTGCATGACGAAAGTTACCGATGCTGACAAAGTCACGTCGCTGGGCAAAGCTTAAACGCTGTTGTTTCTGCGTCAGCGTAATGGGCTCCAACATAAACGGCAGGGTATAGAGTTGCGTGGCAGGCAGTTGAAATTGCTGTTGCAGCAAGCGGGTTTCGACGGCAGAGATCATCAGGGTCAGGTCAGAACGAAAAATGGCTGCAACTTCACGTATCGCCAATTCACTGTGCAGGTCTTCCGGCTGATAGTCCCGCCCGGCCTTGAGTGCCTGATGTCGTGCCTGACGCAGACTGTGCAGGTCTTCGGTATTTAGAATACGCAAGGCCTGAGGCGCATGTTTTTCAACCCGCCAGCCAAATTGTTCCTCCATCATAAATCGATCAAAGACAACAAGATCGGGGGAGGTATCCAGTAAAAACTGATCAAATGAGCTGCAATTTAAGCGTATAACATGACTGTTGATACCCAGCTCGGCCAGATCGACCTGATGTTCGGTAGGTTGTGCCGGGCTGGCAAAATCCACCCGCCAGCCCTGACCTATAAAGCTGTTGAGTAACTGCAGCATACGACTTCCCGCTGCCGATGAATTGGGCTCGGGCCAGACATAGCCAATCACCAACACTTTCAAAGCCAGATCACTCAACGCAGCGCTTCCCGTAAACGGTAATACCACATCCCTGCTGCGAGCATTGGATTACCCAGCCAATCCCCCATGGGAACACGTACATGTGAACAACGGGCAAAGACATCAAACTTATCCAGTTGACCGCTAATCGCCTCAGCCATAATTTCCCCCATAATGTGACTGCTGGCCACGCCATGACCAGAATACCCCTGACAATACCAGACATTGGGCGATAGCTGCCCCAGTTGCGGAATACGGTTGACCACAATACCCATGGCACAACTCCATTGATGCTCAATATGAACACCCTTCAACTGTGGAAAGGTCGCTTCAATAGCGGGCCGCAACTCAGCAGCTATATCGCGGGAATCACGGCCGGAGTAATTGCAGCCACCACCAAAAAGCAGACGTCCATCGGCGGTCATACGGTAGTAATCCAGCACAAAACGACAGTCATATACAGCCAGGTTTTCCGGATTCAACCGCTTGGCCAACTCACCCAGGGGTTCGGTTGTCACTATGCCCCCCATCGCGGGAAATATCATCCCGCCCAGCTGCTTTTGAGCCAATCGGTGATACACATCACCCGCCAGTAACACGTGACTAGCACGAATCCGACCCCGATCTGTGACTACAACCGGTTTATCACCCTCTTCAATGGCCTGCACCTGTGTCTGCTCGTAAATCCGAGCGCCCAAAGAGACTGCCGCGCGGGCTTCACCCAGACAGAGGTTCAATGGGTGCAGGTGCATATTGCGGTTATTTCGAAGCCCGCCACAATACAGGTCTGTTGCCAACACCGTCTGGACGCCTTCTGCATCAAGTAAGCTGATCTCATCGGCCATACCGCGAGCCTGCGCCTCGGCATAACTCTGCTGTAGTTCATCCATGTGTACCGGCTTCATCGCTGTATGCAGATGACCAAAGCGCAAGTCACAGTCAATGGCATACTTCTCAACACGCTGACGAATAATGTCGTGACCATGCCAACGCATAAACCAGATAAAATCATCGACATCCTTACCCAGAGTTGCGCGCATCTGTTTGCGCATCGCCGTATCGCCGGATAAGCTGCCGGTCACCTGACCGCCATTTCGGCCAGAGGCACCCCAGCCAACGCGATTGGACTCCACTACCACCACACGATAGCCGCGCTCAGCCAGCTCCACTGCCGATGCAATACCGGTAAAACCGGCGCCAATAATCACCACATCCGTCTCTATGTCCTGCTGCAAAGGCGGATAGACGCTCTGATCATTCACAGTGGCACTGTAATAGGAAGGCAAGCGCTCCTGACGAGGGGCACCGGCCAGATTGTTACGATTCATCGGTTAATCCTTACTCATTTAGACAGCCATCAAGTGGTGTGACGGTACCAGCGCCAGTCCTGTTCACCTACTTCGGCCATAAACTGCTGGTATTCAGCCTGCTTAACGGCCAGATAAATTTTGAGAAATGCCGGGTCTATCAACTCGGGTAGCCAGGTAGATGTGGAGCAGGCATTCAGAGTTGTCAGCCAATCTCCTGGCAGAGTTTCAGTGACCTGCGCATAGCCATTGCCAGTTACCGGTGTTCCAGGGTCCAGGCGTTCGTCAACACCACGCAGCACGCCAGCCAGAATCGCAGCCGCTGCCAAATAAGGATTGGCATCAGCACCACAGATCCGGTGTTCTATATGACGACTGGCAGGCGGGCCTCCGGGAATACGCATGGATACCGTCCGGTTATCAACACCCCAGGTGGGCGCCAGCGGCGCATAACTTTCCGATTGAAAACGCCTGTAGGAGTTGGCGTTGGGACAGAAAAACAGCAGGGTATCGGTCAAACACGCCAGCATGCCACCAATCGACCAGCGCAACAGCGGTGTTCCAGCCGGATCGTCGCTGGCAAAAAGATTATGCCCCTGATCATCGTTCAGACTGATATGCATATGCATGCCTGAACCCGATAGCTGTGCAAAGGGTTTAGCCATAAAGCAGGCCTGCATGCCATGTTGATGCGCGACGCCCTTCACCAGCCGCTTGTAACGCACCGCCTGGTCCATAGCGGTCAAGGCATCGCCATGCTGCAGGGTGATCTCAACCTGACCGGGAGCATATTCAGAAATCGCGGTGCGCGCTGGTATACCTTGCAGTTTGCAGGCGGCATACAGGTCGGCCAGAAAAGGCTCTAATTGCTCCAGTTCGCGAAGGCCATAGACTTGTGTGGCATAGGGTCTGGCACCACCTGGCTCCGGTGCCAACTGGGGTTTACCCAGGCTGTCAGTCTGTTGATCCAGCAAGTAGAACTCCAGCTCACAAGCCATTACCGGGTAATATCCCTTAGCCTCGAAACGCCCGATAACCTGCTGCAACAGATGACGTGGATCAGCTACAGCCGCAGGGAGTCCCTGTTGTGGATGCATACTGACTTGTAGCGCGGCTGTCGGAATACATCGCCAGGGCATGAGCACCAGGCTGCCAGCCAGTGGATAGGCTCGGCAGTCAACATCGCCCACATCCCATACCAAACCGGACTCTTCAACATCATCACCGTTAATCGACAGGCCCATAATGGTGCTTGGCAGGGGGCGACCGGATTCATACACCGGCAGCAGTTCCTCACGATGCAACAGCTTGCCCCTCGGCACCCCATTGGCATCCAGGATAAACAGCTCGAATAGTTCTATGTCAGGATAACGCTCCAGAAAATCCAGTGCTTCCTGCACTTTTGCAAACGCCATTGCTGACTCCTCGTTGATATAAAACAGCTAGTTGTTGCTTTCACTAGCTGAAAATAACAAAAATAGCGATACAAAACGAGTGTCAGCTAAAACCGGCTTAATAATCCATTCAACTGACCGGCTTCAACAGTAAATTTAACCCGTCACTTTTCACCATCGGGTCATCTGCATTGACGATTATTTCAGCGCGATTTAACACATAGGCTTTCCCGGTGATGTTGTTTTCAACCAGGGTTTGCCCTGCTACCTGACTCAAACCGGTAAACCGGCCGACAAAGCGGGTTTCTCTCAGGGAGCAGGTTTCCAGCGTATCACCCGGCACTATACGCTGTTCATACTGCATCAACGCCAGTCGTGCAGACGTGCCCGTTCCCGTGGTACTACGACAGATAACACCCGGATGCACGTAGGTTGCCGAACGAGAGGCGTACTGCCCTTTAGCCGGGCTTTCAACCGGCCCCATAAAGTGCAGAAAGGGAATAGGACCAACATCACCGAGTGAATAATGGCGGAAACTTCGTTCAGCTCGAATCGCTTCAATAATGGCGTGTGCACAAACACTTAACCGGGCTTCTTCATCCAGTGTCAGACTGAAACCCAGTGCGGCAGCATCGACCAGCGCATAAAACCCACCACTGTAGGCTATGCTGTAGGTTACCTCACCCAGACCCGCTACTGAGATCGTCTGTTGATAGCAATCGATATAACTGGGAAGGCCCTCACAAGTAATTGACTCCACCACCCATCGCGTATTTCAGCGTCGATCTGCACCAGTCCGGCAGGTGATTCCAGCATAAACTGCTGCCGACCTTCCTGTTTGGGCACCAGGCCCAGCTCCAGTACCGCGGTTGCCGTGCATAGGGTGTTGGAACCGGAATAGATCGGATACCCCATGACCTCCATAATAATATAACCAGCCACCGCCTGAGGATTGGTGGCAGGCACCAGCAGATCCACTGACATTTCCGGAATACCATAGGGTTCAAACAATAACAGTGTTCTCAGCCCATCAGCTTCGCGTTGCAGGTATTCCATCTGTTGTCGGACACTGTCTCCTGGTAGCGCTTTTACCCCGGCATAGACGATCCGGCTAACGTCTCCCCCGGCATGCGTATCCATCAAATGCAGGCTCAGTTGTCGACTCATACGCCAGCCTCCGGCAACGCAAAAGGAGCACCCTGTTCAGCCCATTCATCATCCGGCACTATGACGATTTTACCCAGATAGTTACTGCCTCGATTAACGAAATAGTCTTCCGCGGCGTGTAACTGTGAAAGCCGGAAAGTGCCATGCAACACAGGTTTGAGCTGCCCCTCGGCAATCCAGCGCATTAACTGCCGTGCCTCTTCCCTCGTTCCGTGGGACACACCAAAAATTTGTACCTGGTAGAGGTAGATGCGTGTCCACATCATCTGGCTGAGACTTGCCACCACTGGCGCCCGCAATACTCAGACGCGGATAGGTTGTTCGGGCATGCATATCCTGAATCATGGTATCGATAAAACGATCAGTCATCTCTCCGCCCACCAGATCCATTACCGCATCAATCGGGGCACCGGCTGTTACAGCAAGCGTCCGATCAACAAAATCGTCTAAATTACCCCGATCAATCACAGCTTCAGCCCCCAGGGCCAACAAAGCTTCAGCCTTGCCTGGCTGAGACACTGCATAGGGAATAGCACCCAGAATACGACACAGCTGGATCAGC
>NZ_JRLB01000029.1 GCF_000764495.1 Nitrincola sp. A-D6 | reverse complement strand
GCTGGCAGTCGCGGCAACAGCTGTGGTGCATTTCACAAACAACCTTTTCAAGTTCGGCCTCATGGCACGCAAAGCAGACTGGTCGGTGGTAGCAAGGTTCAGTGTACCAGCGGCTGTCGCGGCTTTCCTGGGTGCAGGTTCCTTAGCTTTTTTTAACCAGCTTCCACCCCTTTGGCATTACACCCTTGCAAGCACGAACTACGAAATTACCGCGGTAAAGGCCGTTATTGGTAGCCTGATTGTGCTATTTGCCTTGCTCGAACTGTCATCGCGCTTCCAAGCACTGGCTTTTCCTGCCCACTGGCTGCCAGTGGGCGGCGTACTCTCAGGTTTTTTTGGCGGGCTATCAGGCAACCAAGGGGCTTTGCGTTCAGCGTTTTTATTAAAGGCGGGCCTGTCCAAGGAAGCCTTTGTGGCGACCGGGATTGTCTCTGCCGTTATTGTCGATGCTGCACGTCTCGTGGTGTATGGCACCGCCATACTTGCCACCGAATTCTCACAAGCTCAGGAGCTCATTCTACCTGTTGTGGTTGGGTCGATCTGCGCGTTCATCGGTTCGTTTTTTGGCAAGCGCCTTCTGCCAAAAGTGACGCTTCGCACGGTACAGCTTATTGTTGCGATAGCCATGCTAGGCATAGGTAGCGGACTAGCCCTAGGCTTGCTTTAAGGCTTTGCTGACTTTGCCTGAGGCCTGGTTAGCCACAGATAAATCTGGAGATAGTTTAATGACCAGCTCCCTTATCATTTTCTGCTGTCGCCTTTCTCCTCCCATTGACCACCTTCGCTAGCATAGCTTCTGAAAACTGGAACTGCTTAGAAAAACAGCTTACTTCTCGGCTCAGTTCCTTCGTGGGAGAAACAGGTGCAGGTCCCATTCCGGGACTACTGCTTGCCTTTTTGGATCACGAGCAGGTTCGCTTCTTCAGTTACGGTAGCCTGGACACTCCAGAAATATCCATTCAGGCCACACCTCAAACCCTGTTCGGCACGGGCTCAATAAACCAAACCTATTCTTGATGCCCTGTTGAGTGAGGCTTAAGAGCAAGGGCGTATTGATATTCACGCACCTCTTGCCAATTATTTGCCTGCAGACTGGCACCAAAGCAGCATGCTTATTAATACTGAACCTTCACTACTTCGCCTGTTAAACCATGAGGCAGATATACCCCGTCTACCTACTAATTTATCAGATAACACACGGGATCCCTACGCCGGATACTCCAAAGAACAATTACGTGAGGAATCTGTCCACATACGCTTAATAGGCCCGCCTGGAGAGCAAAAGCACTATTCAAATTTAGGTTATGCCTTACTCGGAGTTGCGATCGAGGAGATAGAAGGCGAAGCCCTAGAGGCTGTGTTTTCGGCTTGGGTTGAGTGAAAAGGTCTTTCCAACACCTTTTTGGGAGAACATGAGGTTCCTGCAAATCAGCAGATCTCACAGCTCCATCGAACATACGCCCATGGCCATGCTCTAAATGACCGTAACCTAAAGCAGACAAACTGGAAAATGGGTATCTTAAATGCTATGGAAAGATTATTTTCCACAGGTGAGGATCTGGTGAAGTTTGGCCGCATCACCCTGCAGCGTATACGTGAGGCAAATAGTGCAACCCACGACTGGTTTACAGATATCCATTCCAAATTAGGCGGCAGTGTCTGGCATGATGGTACAGCATCTGGTTTCACTGGCCACTTACAAGTTTTCCCGGACGCCGAAGGACTGCACGGAACAGCGTGAAGAGTGCAGCATACAGCTGACCAGTGTCAGGATACGCAGAGGTGTACCAAGAAAGCAGTTCAAGCGCATATCCATACAATACTTGGTGCTGCGGACAATGAGGTTGTAGAGCAGCCGCCTTTGTTGGATGTGCGGCATGACTGAAAGGAGTGGATTTAGTCTACTGGGGTTTAGTCTGTCCTGCCTCATACTCTGATCGAGTACATGCCCCAAGCAGCGCCCCCTTCCAAAGACACTTCTATCAGTGTTTTTAAAATCTGTGCGGGTATAAAACAATTGCAGTTGGAATGATAGTGTTCAGCCTAGGCCTGGAATACAGTGATATCCTGATGATACCAAGTACCATGGCCCTGATTTACCCAACCAGGGCCATGGCTTTACATCATGGACTAAGAGTGTTGGAGATCGCGTAGCGCTCTCTTGCGCTTCCAGCGAATGAGCAGTGGTGACAGCAGCGCCAGCAGGATGAACCCCATGATGAGCAGCGAAAATGGCCGGTCGAAATAGTAGCCCAGCAGGTTACCTTTGGACATGACCAAGGACTGCCGGAAACCGATCTCGGCCATTGCACCCAGTATCATCGCAAGCACTATAGCGGCCGTTGAGAAACCAGTTTTTCTCATCAAGTAGCCCAGTAAACCAAAGGCCGCCATCACGTAAACATCAAACATACTGTTATTGATGGTGTAGGAACCCACCACCGATAGCACCACGATGATCGGCGCAAGAATGGCAAACGGAACCGAGGCCACCTTGACCACCTGCTTGGCCAACGCCAAACCCACAATTCCCATCAAGATATTGGCCAGTAGCAGCCCAACAATAATGGCGTAAACGATATGGGCATTAACGGTAAACAGCTCATGTCCAGGTTGTAAGCCATGAATATAGAGTCCTCCCAGCATCACGGCTGTGGCCGCACTGCCGGGAATCCCCAGGGTCAGCAATGGAATCATGGCGCCACCGGTAACGGCGTTATTGGCTGTTTCAGCGGCAGCCAGACCTTCAATCTCGCCTTTGCCAAAGTTGTCTGTATTTTTGGAGCTACGCTTGGCCTCATTGTAGGCCACCCAGGAGGCCACATCGCCCCCCGCTCCCGGCAAGCAGCCAACCAAAACACCGATGATGGATGAGCGAGTAATTGTACCCCGAAGTCTTCGCCACTCGGCGCGATTGGGAAAGAGGTGCCCAATCAATTCAGGAGCCGCTGTAACCTCTTTGGCTCCATGGAGCTTTTCAGCCTGAATCATAACCTGGGAAATGGAAAACAGACCAATCATGGCGGGAATCAGTGAAATGCCACTCTCCAACTCGCCAACACCAAAGGTAAAGCGTGGGTAGGCGGTCATAACATCCACACCAACCAGACTGACCAACAAACCTAGCAGGCCCGCGGAGAGTCCTTTCACCATCGCACCACTGGATAAACTGCCAATAATCGTCAAACCAAAGATGGCGATCAGAAAATACTCGGGTGCACTAAAGCGCAATGAAATCTGGGCTAAAGGCGGCGCCAACAGCAGCAACGCCACAACACTGACAATGCCGCCAATCACCGAACAAATCGTGGAGGTTCCCAGCGCTTTAAGGCCCTCACCACGTAGCGTCATCTGATAGCCATCCATTGCCGTCGCCGCCGATGCCGGTGTGCCAGGAGTATGAATCAAGATAGCGGTGATGGATCCACCGTAGACGGCAGAGGCATAAATAGCTGAAAGCAACACCAGAGCCGCCACAGGCTGCATGCCAAAGGTGACCGGAATCAGTAACGCGATGCCCATGGTAGCACTCAACCCAGGCAAAGCGCCCAGAAAAATCCCTCCAAGTACACCGACAAACAGCATCAAGATAACATCCGGCGAAGCTAACTGCGCCAGGACTGACAACAACAGGGTAGTATCAACTTGCATGATCTCTCTCCTTTACAGCAATAGCCCAGTGGGAAGGGAGATGCGTAACTGCCAAACAAAGAGCATATAAATAAAGCTATTCATGATGACGAGTACTAGCAGCACTTGAAGGTAGGATTTCACCCCGAAATAAAGCATGAAAAATACCGCTGTGAGCGAACTGGCAACAAAAAATCCGAGCATACTGATCAAGGCCACATAAATGCACAGCGCAACAAAAGTGACGATCGGACCGCGTATATTCTGGAATACTGGGTCGTGTTGAATCCCGTGTTTTTTGCTGGCCAGCGTTTTAGCTAACCCTGTCCAAACAATAAACAGCGAAAAAACCGCGAAGGTGACCAGAATAAGTTTGGGAAATACCGCTGGGTCCGCAGGCATCTGAGCCGAGAGGCTGTAGAAGCCTATGGCGAAAAGCAGCATAACCAACCCGATTAGCAAATCTGAGTGTAACGCTTTCATAAGGCACCCTATTTATTGTTGTAAAGTTTGGCCTAATTGAATGGGTAGCCGTGATGCAATGAGACATCACGGCCTGTTGAGCTTACCAGCCCAGTAACTCTCCTAACGAGCGGACACCTTCCTCTTCCTCTTCTAGCATCTCGCGATAAGCATCACCGGTACGAATGTCTACCTTCAATCCCATTTCAGCCATTTTGGCTAAATGCTCAGGGTCTTGCATGCCAGTGATAAAGGCTTGCTGAAGTTGCTCAAGCTGAGTCGGATCGATGCCTTTAGGTGCCGCAATACCTCGCGCTGACCAAGAGATCACGCCTGAATATCCTTTCTCCTCAAGCGTAGGCACATCTGGAATAAAATCTGAACGTTCAGGTGCCATGATGGCAATGATCTTTAAGTCGCCATTGCGGTGAGCCATGTTGGTATCACCCACATTGGAGAAGTTCACATCGACATGACCACCCTGAATTGCTGCACGTTGCTCGGCCGTTCCGGTCGTATGCACAGGCACAAACTGAGTGTCATAATGATGGTTCATCTTTAGCAGCGCAATATGATCATCACCATTCGCGCCAGTAGTTGAAGCCGTCAGCGTATTCGACTCAGCATAGGCCACCAGTTCATCAATATTGCTATAACGTGTTTCATCTTTATTGATAGAAATGACACCATAGTCTGTCACATGATTGGCAATGAGTTCAAAGTCATCCAGGTCAACATCGCGCCGATACTGCGGATCCATATACCCCGTAATCAGATTGGGTGTATTAATGTAACCTAGGGTGTACCCATCATTAGAGGCGTTGAGTAGTTGCGTCCAGCCGACCCAGCCTCCACCACCAGGACGATTAATGATATTCAGTGGTACGCCCAGCTCACGCTCTACGGCGGGAAACAGGATACGCGCACCAACATCAGTATTGCCCCCAGCACCAAATGAAATGATTGTGGAGATCGGTCGATCTGGGTATGAATCGGCCCATGAGACGCTAGAGAACATGGCGATTGGAAGTGAAATACAGGCAAGCATGCCAACTTTTTTTATAGTTTTCATTGTTGTTTCCTCGTTTGCACTGTTGTCTGCAGTGCTTATTTATAGTTATTTAATAACGAAAATGAGTAGGGTTTAACTCTTAAGGGGCCGAAGTTACATCAGCTGTAATCGCTTTAGCGTGTTTTGTAAACCAAGCAGGTCGACAGTGCTGCCACCTTCCTTGATTTTTGTTCGAAAGTCTTCTTCTGTTTTTTCGCGCAACTGGGTTTCGTGCAGCACGCTGGCGATATCTTGCCGAGGAACCACCACCACACCATCGGCATCACCAAAAATGAAATCGCCCGGATTAATCAACGTATCACCAATGCAAATTGGCACATTGATCTTCCCCGGCTGTTTCTTGGCCGTACCTTTGATACTGATACCCTGACAGAACACCGGAAAACCGAGTGCTTTAATAGTCTGGACATCCCTGACGGCACCGTTAATCACAAGACCGGCCACACCTTTCTTGATCGCCTGCTCGGTTAGAATATCGCCCCACGGGCCAGCTTCGACGAAACGCTTGGCGTCCACCACCAACACATCTCCAGGCTGCACATACAGTAAGGCATAGTGCAACATAAGATTGTCACCAGGACGAATATCGACTGTAAATGCCGACCCAAACACCTGCATACTGCTACACAGTGGCTTCATGCCACTATCTAAAGCGCCACAGGCGCCTTGTGCTTCATAGATGGAAGCGCTACCGAACTGGCTGAGTTGTGAAACGAGATCGGTAAAGTTGGTTTTATTTATCATTTTTATACTCCTGAGTTGACCTCAGCCTCACTATCATATATTGATTATCTTTAATCAATCAGCGAATTACGCAGGTAAGTTCACTAAAAATGAATCTAAGACAGATACGCTACTTCTGTGAGGTCGTCGATGCCGGTGGAGGGAGTGCCGCCGCAAAACGCCTGTTTGTTGCGCCGACAGCCATCAGTGCACAGCTGACCTTGCTGGAACAGAACCTGGGAGGGGAGCTGTTTGATCGCTCAACCCGGCCTATGCAGCTCACGTCACTTGGAAAGTTTTTCTACCCTCGTGCAAAAGAGCTGTTGATTCAGGCAACCCGCTTAGAGGAAGAATCCAGACAAGTCGCCAGTGGCAGTGGCGGATGGCTGGGTATTGGTTTTATTCGCTCAACACTTTTTTCATTGCTGCCCTCTGTGATCAAAAGTTACCGAGCCCAAAACCCAGAGGTACATCTCGATCTTGTTGAGGTACTGTCCGAATATCAGGAAGAAGGCTTAAGGCAACACCGTATAGATGTCGGTATTTCACGCTTTATCGGCTTGTTTGAACGCCATGCGGACATGCACTATGAAGTGATCATTAACGACCCGTTTATGGCCGCCCTGCCAATTGATCATCCACTTGCACAGCATGACAGCTTCCCTATCAGTGCCTTCAAGCAACTCCCCTTCATTCTGTATCCTAAGGATCCTCGCAGCCCATTCGGACAAAAAATTCTGACGCACCTTGAGGAAAAAGGCATACGCCCGACGTTAACCCATGAGGCCATTGAAATTCATACCGCGTTGGCACTGGTTGGAGCCGGACTCGGTGGAACCCTGGTTAGTGGGTCGATCACACCCAACAATCGAAGGGATGTGGTTTTTCTACCTGTCGATGACATTGATATCAGTACAACACTTGTTGCGGTCACACGCAAAGACGAAACCAACCCCCTTCTGGATAACTTTATAAACATGCTTATCGCGAATACAGCTACACAAAAAAAGGACGGGTAAAATCGGCGGCTTTACCAAGACGAAGGGCTATTTCTTCAAGCAATGAGATCCGAATACCACTGTGGTATAACGCGTAGTAACCGATCGTTGGGGGCTGAGGAAGAGTCTCTAATATCTCCAACTCCTGTGTTTGGGCAAAACGCTGCACGCAGAGTTTTGGCAGTACGCTGATACCCCGCCCAGCCGTCACCAAGCCAACAAGGGCAAGTAAGTTATCGGCTATCTGAACGGGTGAAGCCATACCTTGGTGTGAAATCCAGCGATTTATGTCCTGAGCAAACCCAGAGCGCTTGCCCTGACTTATCAGAGTATAGGATTCCAGTTTACTAATGGGTAGGGGACGCGGCCCATCCACTAATCCAGCCCTGGCCATAAACGCCATTTCCACGCTTTCTAACAGAAGCATTTCCACACCAGGCTGGGCAAACACTTCTGGGACAAGCGGTATTACCACCAAATCCAGTTCACCATCCTGAAACTGTTGGTAGAGGGTGCGGCTCATATCAATAGTGATATCCAAACGGATATCAGGCCGTTCAAGGGTGTATTCCCGCAAAAATCCAGGCAGCCAAGTCAGCGCGGTCAGTTCGGTAAAGCCAATGCGGATACGGTGAAGTTTACTCTCCGGTTGTTTATTGAGTTCACGAATCTTATTGGCGCTGTCTATCGTCAAGTAGGCCAGTTCTAGTAGTTGTTCACCCTCTTCGGTTAAACGTGCATTACGCAGTGAGCGATCAAAAATATGCAGCCCTGTTGCCTGCTCTAGCTCTGAAATTCTTTTAGAAACAGTCGATTGAGTTGCATTTAGCCGCTGCGATGCCTTTTCAAATGTACCTAATTCAACCACCTGCACAAACGTTTCAAGTTGCTTAAGTGTCAGCATAGAGACTCCATATATGAATATTTCGACTTGTATTTTATGAATTTTATTCGCTTTTTTGAAAGTATAGAATGCTTTTAACTAAGACACAGGCACTCAATGGCGTCAGGCCTTAAAAATACTTCTAATGAGTGCCCTACTGCCCTACATAACTTTGAAACTATAAAAGTAACAAGGAACAAGACGATGAAGGCACAGTTTAAATACAAGCAAAAATTGATCCTGAGTGCGATGACGGCAATCTTGGCAAGTGGGCTAAGTGCATCAGTGCTAGCAGCTGACGATTTCCCCAGCAAACCAATACAGTTGATTGTCGCCTTCGGTGCCGGAGGTAGTACCGATACGATGGCACGCATATTCGCGAAGTACGCTGAAGAAGAACTCGGCCAACGTATCGTCGTGGTTAACCGACCAGGCGCTGGGGGTGAGTTGGGATGGGTACATTTAGCCAATGCGGCACCCGACGGCTATACCCTTGGCTTGATTAACTCGCCAGTGGTCGAAGTTTATCCTTTCACCCGTGAAGGCACTGTGGGTTATTCCCTTGATGATATTCGCCCTCTGGCCAATATCATTACCGATCCTGGCGTTTTGGCAGTAGCCACCGACAGTCCTTATCAAACGCTGGAAAGTTTTGTTACAGCGGTAGAGGAAGATCCAAGATCCGTAGTTGTGTCCCACGAAGGCATTGGCGGTGACGACCATCTGGCAGCACTCAACTTTGCCAAAGAAGCTGACATCGACCTTAATTTTGTCTCTTACAGTGGTAATGCTGAAGCAACAGCCGCTCTTCTTGGTGGGCACATCACGGCTTTTGAAGGCAACATGTCGGAAGTGGTAAACCAGATCAAAGAGGGCAAAGTGCGTGGTTTAGCTGTTTGGTCAAATGAACGCATCGATGCAATTTCGGCTGTACCTACCGGTAAAGAGCAGGGTTATGACGTGCTAGCGGCGGCATCACGCGGGTTTGCTGTACCGGCTGATATTCCGCAACCAGTGTATGACATTCTGTTGTCTGTGACCCGTGAGGTGGTAGAGAATCCGGAGTTTCTGGCCGAAATGGAGCAGCTCAATATGCCGGTTAATCCTATTTATGGACAAGACTACGTTGACTTTATCCACGAAAGTCATGATCGGCTAAAAGCCTTTGGGACCAAGAGCCTTGGATTGAGCAGTGATTTAACCCGTTAGGAGGACTCGCTCTATGCCACTCAACAAAATTGACCGTATGCTGGCCGTTTTGATTGGAGGCTTGTGCGCTGGTGTAGTCTGGATCGGGCTTGACATGCGTGGCGATGCGGGGGTTTTCCCCGTGATCGCCGGTTCACTTGGGGGGCTTGCCTGTTTGGGCATCGGACTCGATTCTTTTCGTCGCAAACTCCCTGATGAATCCCAGCTCCCAGTTGCCTGGCAACGTTTCACCCTCTGGTGCCTATGTGTGCTGGGATTATTAGGCTGATGATAAGTGTTGGAACATTTGTTGCGCTGATTGTATTTCTGCTGGTTAGTTTACGCAGCTTGAGCGACTTACGCTGGCCCACGGCCCTAATACTTGCGGTGTCTTTTTCTAGCCTTATTTATGCCGTTTTTGTGCACTTACTTTCAGTCCCCCTACCTGGTGGCGGGCTCTGGAATTGGCTAGCCAACTAACAGCTTTCTTCAAAGACACCCAAGAGACTATTTCTATGGATATACTACTTGTTGCACTAGGTAATATTCTGACGCCGATGGCTCTATTGACGCTGTTGCTTGGTACCTTGGCCGGAATGACAATCGGCTCCTTGCCAGGACTTTCTTCAACCATGGGCGTCGCGCTTTGTATTCCAATCACCTTTAACATGCCAGCAGATCTGGCGCTGATTCTACTCGGTGCCGTATACGTTAGCTCGGTCTATGGCGGCTCCATTACCGCCATTCTATTGCGTACCCCTGGCACAGATGCATCTATCGCCACAGCGCTGGATGGATATCCATTAGCTATGGCTGGGACGAGGGGGTGAGGCCATTGGCATGGCAACACTGGCCTCACTTTTCGGCGGTCTCTTCAGTGTGATTGTATTGATCACTGTTGCGCCCCCGCTGTCGACCGTTGCCCTCGCGTTCGGGCCACAAGAGTACACGGTTTTAGCTATATTCGGGCTGGTAACCATTGTAGGTGTCGCCTCGGATCAACCCATAAAAGGTGTGCTATCAGCGGCACTAGGTCTGATTTTGGCGAGTGTAGGGCTGGATGCGTTCACTGGTGCGCAGCGCTTTACTTTCGGCCAACGCGAACTGTTTGATGGCGTGCCCTTGCTACCGGTGCTCATCGGACTTTTTTCAGTTTCTCAAGCATTTAATCTGTGCGTTCCCAGAAGTGCGGGAGTACTAACCGGTAAAGGGCCCCAACTCCAAGGGCGTAATCTGCCGTTATGGTCCGACATTAAACGCTGCCTACGCACGTTATTGCGCTCTTCTGTCATAGGTTCAGTTGTTGGGATTTTACCCGGTGCAGGCACCAGCATTGCGTCATTTATTTCTTACAATGAAGCCCGGCGTCATTCGAGCACACCGGAAAACTTTGGTAAAGGTGAGCTCGAAGGGGTTGCGGCTTCTGAATCCGCCAATAATGCTGTCACAGGTGGTACCTTAATTCCAACCCTAACGCTGGGCATTCCTGGAAACGCCGTCACGGCTGTCTTTATAGGCGGTTTAACAATTCACGGACTCATTCCAGGACCTAGCCTGTTTACCCAACACGCGGAAACAACTTATACCCTCATCCTTTCCCTGTTACTGGCCAATGTGCTTTTTGCGATTCTGGGATTGTGGCTGTGTCGCTATCTGGTCATCGTAACAAAAGTCCCTGGTGCGGTATTAGGACCGATGATTCTGGTATTCAGCGTAATCGGTACTTATGCACTGCGTAACGAGATGTTTGACGTCTGGCTGGTTGTTGCTTTCGGTGTGGTTGGATATTTTATGGAGCGCTGGCGTTACCCTGCCGCCCCCTTGGTCATTGCCCTGATCCTGGGACCTATTCTTGAAGTTAACTTTCGCCGTTCGATGCAAATCTCGCACTGGGATCTTACCACCTTCTTTACTCGGCCACTGTCGCTAACGCTTTGCGCTCTCGTAGTGCTGGCTCTGGCGTATCCGCTATGGAGTCAATGGCGTCGACGCAACAACCAGAAATAACTAGATCTTGTGAACAACAAGCAAACCCACATCTAATCATTTGAGATGCTGACAACTATTATGAGCACGACAACTTTTCTCAATACAGCGGCCCCAGCCCATTCAACTCAAGGCGCCCTATTACCCAATGAGCTATTGGCTCAGGTACGGGAGCGTTTCTTGCATGTCGACACTTGCCCTTATAGCGGTAAGCGAACCTACTTTGAAAACGCCGGTGGTTCACTAACGCTTAAGTCGGTCATTACCCAAGGGGCAGAAATAGCGGCTATTCCCGATAACGAACACCGCGATAACCCCGCCTCCCATGCTATATCCGCGATCGTTGCTGCCGGTCGCAACGATTTAATGACCTTCTTCGGTATTAGCCCTGATAATGGCGTGATTTTTGGTGGTGAAACAGGAACAGAATGCCTTTTTCGCGTGATCCGTGCCGCTGCACTCTCGGCTGAAGCCGGGGGTAGCCTTGTCACCTGCGCAATCGAACACCCCGCCACCTACGATGCGACTCGTCAATGGGCCCAACGCACCAACCGTGAGTGGATTGAGGTTCCTTTCGATATTAATGCAGGACGCGTGACGGCGACACACTATGCCAAGTTTGTACGTTCCGATACCCGCATCGCCACGATCCTGCATACCAGCCAGTAACGGGGATGAGCATGGATGTTGCTGAGATAGCACAAAGTATCCGCTGCATTGCCCCTGAGTGCATCATCATCGTCGATGGTATCCAACATGCGCCCCACGGTTTACTCAATGTCGAAACCTATGGTGTTGATGCCTATGTTATTTCGCCTTATAAGGTTTTCTGCCGTTTTAATAATGGCTATGCCTGGCTATCCAGGCGCCTTAGCCTAACCGAACACGACAAACTGATCGGAAAGTCAGCCGATGCATGGGAGTTGGGTAGTCGTGATCCCTCCGCCTTGATCGGCATTAGCGCAATGGTCGACTACCTGGTTTGGCTGGGTGGACACTTTACCGATACGACGTCACGCCGAGCTGGCTTGATCGCGGCCGGAAATGCCATAGGTAATCACGAGCGTGCGCTCGTACATAGATTAATTAACGGAAGCAAAAGCTTAGCCGGGTTAAGTAAATATCCCGGGATAAAACTGATTGGGCCTTCAGACACCCCTCACCGTGAAGGCGTGGTGTCATTTGCAATCGCTGAGTATGAGGCTAAGTATATCGTCGCTGAACTCGGTAATCGTGGGATACGCGTTCATGCCCGCAGTGATGATGTCTTTTCGGGTAATATTCTACGCCCGCTGGGGCTTAAGGCGGTCACCCGTATCTCCTTAGCTCATTACAACAGTGTAGAAGAAATTGATGCGTGTTTAGCCGCCTTACAGGAGATTTTGCTGTAACCATCCAATGTCCTTGGGATATTTCAGTACAGTGCCCGTTTGTTACTATATGGGGACTGTATTGAACGGATGTAACTCCGTCTCAGGCTTAAACATTTTTCTGCTATTAGCATAGCCCCCACATTGCCCTCCTTGATGTTGACTAGCACTCCTGAGCGCTGTGATTTTTTAAAGCACGCGCCTTCATTTAGTGATACTTTACTACCTAAAGCGTAATGTATCTTATAAGCTTATCGAAGCAAGTTATGCTCAAAATATCCCATCAAAGAAAGGATTACTCGTCGTAATTACACCCTGGTAACCAGGTTGTTGCAATACAGGAATCGGATTCTATGCAAGAACACCAGCAGAACAACGCTCCAGGGCTTCCCTGGCACCACACCCTTGTGGGTAAGGTGGTGGTGTGTATGCTGCTGGGCGTATTGTTTGCGTATGTGACTGGAGCCTTGTCGGGCTTTTTTATGGTGGAACGCGGCGCTCGCGAACAGTGGAAACGCGAAGCCCAGGTCAATGCGCAAATTGTCAGCGCGACGATTCGGCGTATTTATACATCCGTGGCTGTAACAACGGATGACACAGGCCAGGTCACCCATATTGTTTCCCGGCGCCCGATTGGCGATGAGGAGTCGGTGCTTGAAACCGGATTTAGCCCAGTTGACGTGTTGGCGCTGGCCAGTGCACAAACACGTAATAATGTGTGGTTGTTTGCTGAGTCTTCTGACGGATCTTTCAAGGTTGTGGCAGAAGCGCTTAATGGATCGATGAAAACCCCTGCCAGCTTGACTGTAGATGCTTGGCAGACAAATACAGACGCTACCCATTTTTATGTTGGCTTTGCCAAAATAGCGAATCAAGAGCATTTTATTAGCTCACTACCCATTGTCAGTGCAGATAATCAACTGCTGGGGGTTGTCGTATCAACAATTGGCCAAAAAGATAAGCTGTATCGGATACATAACGACTTGATTGGTAAAATCTTTGTGACGCTTTTGATTGTATTGGTTGCAACTGCGTTGCTGGTCACGATATTGATGCGCCAATTTTTCAAACCCGTTCCTATTTTAGTTAAGGCATTAACCGATATAGCCAAAAATCAAACCACTCACGCCACACCCTATACTGAGCGTAATGATGAAATCGGTGAAATGGCCAAGGCTATCGATGCCCTGCGCAAGAAGGTTATTGAACGTGAGCATCTACTTGATGTAAAAGATGAAGCACTGCGATTTCAACACCTTGCACACCACGACTCCTTAACCAAATTACCTAATCGTGCACAGTTTAATGACGCATTAACAGACGCGCTACACACCTTGCTTCTGGGCGAGGTGTTTAATGTCATGCTGTTTGATCTCGACCATTTTAAAGCCGTCAACGATAGCCTGGGACACGGGGTTGTTGCGGCCTGTTAGTAGAAGCCAGTCAGAGAGTCCTGGCACTTCTCGGCGCTAATGATTTAGTCGCACGTCTGGGGGGTGATGAATTTGCCATCATTCAGCCGGTTACTGTCAATGCACAGGAAGAGGCCAGCCTGCTGGCAGGAAAAATAGTTTCCGCCCTCAGAGAGCCGTTTATTATCGATAAGCAGGATATTCATATCGGCGTCAGTGTTGGCATTTCAAACGCACCCCTGAATAGTAATAACAGTCATGATCTTCTGCACAAGGCTGACCTGGCACTCTATGCAGCCAAGGCGAAAGGACGCGACTGCTATATGCACTATACTGAAGGGATGACCATGGGCTCCAGTATCATTGACAGAGAGTAATATGATGAAATGGCTAATCGCTGTATTAGTAAGTAGCACGATCTGGCAAAGTGCCCTGGCCAGTGATCTGTTAGCCTCTTCGCCCAGCCTGTCACATATTGTGTCTACTGGCGAAATTACTATCGGACATCGCAGCAGCGAAATACCTTTTTCCTATCTGGTAAACGGACAACCAATCGGTTATGCCATCGACCTTTGCCTGGAAGTGATCAATGCTCTGCAGGAAAACCTCGGGTTAAATGAACTCAACGTAACCTTTGTACCCCTCACGCCCGCAAACCGGTTTATCCTGGTAGGTAACGGCACAGTCGATATTGAATGTGGAGTGACCACCAATACGCCAGAGCGCCGCCGCCAGGCCGCATTTTCATACCCGCATTTTCTGACAGCCACACGCTATGTATCTCTAGCCGAAAAACAGATGAATAGCCTGCAGGATTTAGCTGGCCAAAGTGTGGTATCCACCACAGGTACCGTTAATATTGCACAACTCAACGAACTCAATCGAACCCAGGGGCTGAATATTTCAGTGATGCTGAGCCGTAATCATGAAGAGGCTTTTACCATGGTGGCTTCAGGGCAGGCTGCTGCTTTTGTTATGGATGATATTTTATTAGCCGGTTTGATTGCCTCAGCCCCCAATTCTGCGGCCTTCCGGATTTCCGAAGCGACCCTGAGTAACACCGAGCCTTATGGATTAATGATGCCATCTGATGACCCTGTTTTTGTTGCACAGGTAAACAAGGCCCTGGGTGATATTTATCAAAGTGGCTCCATTTACACCCTTTATGATAAGTGGTTTGTGCAACCTATTCCTCCTGATAACAGAGTATTGAACCTGCCGTTAGCGCAGAGCTTGCCGCTATATTTGCCAATCCTGAGCAGTACAAAGAATGAGGTAGACTATGATGCGCCGACGTATATTATCCCTGGGATGTAGCTTACTGATCATGCTTTGGGGTGGAGGGGCTGCACAGGCAACAACACCGATCAATACGCTTGAACGTATAGAAGCAACAGGGGTGCTGCGCGTTGGCTATGGTGATACAGCGCCCTTCTCTTATGTGGATGAGCAGAGCAACGAGGTCGTTGGCTACTCTATCGATATTTGCCAACGCCTGGCTGAACAACTGCAAGCGCAATTAAACCTTCCCTCACTGGATATAGTCTATGTGCCGCGCACACCCAGCAACCGGATTATGTTACTCAATAGTGGCGATATCGATATTGAGTGCAATGCCAGCACTAATACGCCAGAGCGCCAGCGTAGCGCACAGTTTGCGCTGAGCCATTTTTTTTGTGTCCGTGCGCTACGTAGCCCTGCAGAAAAACAATTTTAAAACCCTGCAAGATCTGGCCGGGCGCAGCGTCAGTGTCGCCCGAGGTACAGTCAATGTTAGTCAGATTAATCGGGCAAACCGACAGCAACAACTGAATTTATCCATCATTCCGGTAGACACCTTACAACAAGCCTTTGATCTAGTAGCAGATGATCGCGTAGCCGCCTTCGCCATGGACGATATATTACTCAGTACCATGATTGCCGAATCAGACAACCCTGAAAGATACACCCTGTCTGAAGAAGCTGTTTCCCCGACGGAACCCCTGGGCTTTATGATGCGACTGGGTGATGACGCCTTTGCGGAACACGTGAATAACGCGCTTGAACAGATTTACACCAGCCCGGAGATGCCACGGCTGTATCAACGCTGGTTTCAGCAACCCCTGCCCGGGAAAGGCATAACGCTTAACGTGCCAATGAGTGACATGTTGGCTGAGCACTTTGTTGCACCCCGGTAGGGGGAATTAGCTGTTTTGTTGTGGGAGCCCGCTCTGCGGGCGAATGCTCAAACAAAACACCTTTCGCCCGCAGAGCGGGCTCCTACAATAGGGGGGTGTTCTTTATTCTGTAGGAGCTCACTCTGCGTAGGAGCTCACTCTGTGAGCGAAGCTCTTCGCCCACGAAGTGGGCTCCTACAGGAGCGATGCCTTTCTTTTTCGCCCACAGAGTGGGCTCCTACAGGGTGCTATTCCACCGTTACACTTTTTGCCAGGTTCCTCGGCTGATCCACATCCGTGCCTTTCAGTACGGCGACATGGTATGACAGCAGCTGTAGTGGCAGAGTATAGGCTAGGGGTTCCAGTAGCGGGTGTACGGCAGGGAGTGTCAGGGTGGTGACGCCCTCTTCGTCGCGTATGCTTTGCTCGCAGCCAGTGAACACGAAGAGTTCACCGCCGCGGGCGCGTACTTCCTGGAGGTTGGACTTGAGCTTATCCAGCATGTCGTTGTTGGGTGCTACGGCGACTACCGGCATATCCTTGTCGACCAGTGCCAGCGGGCCATGTTTTAGCTCGCCAGCCGGGTAGGCTTCGGCATGGATGTAGGAGATCTCTTTAAGTTTCAGCGCTCCTTCCATAGCCACCGGATAGAGGGTGCCGCGTCCCAGGAACAGGGCGTGGTGTTTTTCGGCAAAGGCTTCGGCCATTTTGGCGATGCTGTCGTTGAGTGACAGCAGCGATTGGATCAGTGTCGGTAACGCCTGAAGGGCTTCTACAATTTGCCCTTCCTGTTCGGATTTCAGACCAGTGCGTCGCGCCAGTATCAGTGTGGTCATCAGCAGTGCCACCAGCTGTGAGGTGAACGCCTTGGTGGATGCTACGCCGATTTCGGGACCAGCGTTGGTCATCAGTGCCAGGTCGGATTCACGTACCAGGGAGCTGCCGGGGACATTACAGATCGCCAGACTGGCGAGTACGCGCTGCTTCACTTCACGCAGTGCCGCCAGGGTATCGGCGGTTTCACCCGACTGTGACAGAGTTATCAACAGGGTGTTTTGCGGCAGTACCACGTCACGGTAGCGGAACTCGCTGGCCACTTCGACATTACAAGGAATGCCGACAATCGACTCTATCCAGTAACGGGCAATCATTCCGGCATGGTAACTGGTACCACAAGCGACTATCTGCACCTGTTTAACCTGATCAAAATACGCCGAGGCACCCACGCCCCAAGCCTGTTCCAGCAGGTGCCCCTGACTGATGCGCCCTTCCAGTACCCGTTTCATTACTTCCGGCTGTTCATAGATTTCTTTCAGCATAAAGTGCTTGAAGGCGCCCTTTTCGGCCGCAGCCTGACCGTGTTCAAAAATACTAATGGGACGCTCTACTGCGTTACCTGCGGCATCCACAACCTGAATCTGATGGGTGGTCAGAGTGGCAATATCACCCTCTTCCAGAAACATAAAGCGGTCAGTCACCGGCAACAGCGCCAGTTGGTCCGAGGCAATAAAGTTCTCGCCCATACCGACACCGATTACCAACGGGCTACCCTTACGGGCCGCCAGCAGTTGATCAGGATAGTCGGCATGCACCACCCCCAGTGCAAAGGCACCTTCCATACGTGCAACACACTGGCGTAGCGCCTGTGTCGGTGTGACGCCGGTTTTTAGTGTCTGATCCAACAGGTGCGCAACCACCTCGGTATCTGTGTCAGAGTTGAACACATAGCCGTCGGCCTTGAGTGCTTCGCGCAGGGGTTCATAGTTTTCAATGATGCCGTTGTGCACTACCGCCAGGCGTTCGCCTGACATGTGTGGATGGGCATTGGATTCTGTAGGTTTACCATGAGTCGCCCAGCGGGTGTGGGCTATGCCGATTTCACCAGTTTGTGGCTGCTCGGCCAACAGATCGGCCAGCGCTTGCACCTTACCGGCACGGCGCAAACGTTCCACCTGCCCGGCTTCCAATAACGCCATACCGGCAGAATCATAGCCGCGGTATTCCAGCCGTCTTAAGCCTTCCAGAAGAATTTCAGCTACCGGACGGGCAGCAACAGCTCCAACTATTCCACACATGACTCAGATTCCTTATGCATTGCGTTTACTGGGGCGTTTCCAGTGGCTCAGGGTTTGCTGTCGGGCACGACCAACTGATAGTTGTCCGGCCGGGGTGTCTCGGGTAATCACCGAACCGGCAGCAATGGTCGCATCATCACCAACTTTGACTGGGGCTACCAGGCAGTATTGGAGCCGATAAAGGCACGATCACCTATATGTGTTTCGGATTTATTCACACCATCATAATTACAGGTAATGGTGCCGGCACCGATATTAGCCTCTTCACCGATATCGGCATCACCGATGTAACTCAGATGATTTACCTTGCTACCCTTACCGATACGAGACTTTTTGGTTTCGACAAAGTTGCCGATTTTACTGCCCTCGGCCAGCTCAGTACCTGGGCGCAAACGAGCAAAGGGACCGATGACTGCTGATTCACCAACCTGCGCCCCATCAATGATGGAATTGGCTTCAATACAACAGCCCGCAGCGATATGGCTGTTACGGATCAGGCAGTTGGGACCGACAACCACCCCTTCACCCAAGCTAACCTCACCTTCAAAAATACAGTTCACATCGATAATAACATCCTGCGCGGCTGAAAGCTGACCACGCACATCTATGCGCGCAGGATCCATCAGGGTGATGCCATTGGTCATAAGTAATTCAGCCTGTTGACGCTGATACCAGCGCTCCAGTTCGGCCAGTTGCAGACGATTATTAACCCCCTGGACCTCTTGTTCAGAGGTGGGTTGAATCGCGCCAATCCTGACACCTTCCGCCGCGGCCATGGCAATAATATCGGTGAGATAATATTCGCCCTGTGCATTTTCAGCAGACAACTGCGGCAGCCAGGCCTGCAAATAGCTGTGTTTCAGCGCCATAATGCCGGTATTCACTTCATTTATGGCCCGTTGATCATCGCTGGCATCCTTGTGTTCAACGATGGCGACAACATCCTTTACCGGGTTGCGTACTATACGGCCATAACCGCTTGGATCATTTAACTCAACCGTCAGCAACGCCAGGTGATCCTGCGCCGCTATGTGGATAAGTTGGTTCAGGGTCTCAGGTTGAATCAGTGGCACATCGCCATAGAGGATCAATACGATGGCCTCTTTGTGGCATTGAGGCAGGGCCTGTGCAACCGCATGCCCGGTACCCAGTTGTTCAGCCTGAAGGGCCAGGGTTACTGGCTGATTGTGCAGCTGTTGTTTGACCTGATCGGCGCCATGCCCTATCACTACATGGATATCGGTATCAGGCAGTGATGAAGCGCTGTCTATGACGTGCTGCAGCATGGGTTTACCTGCCAGCGAGTGCATTACCTTAGGTAACGCAGATTTCATTCGGCTTCCCTGACCCGCCGCCAGTATCACTACATCTGTTTGCATGCCGTATTTCCTGTGTCCTTGATTGCTACTGGCGCCTATTTTACACCGGGGAGGTGTTAAACATCCATGATCGAAGACGAAACGTCACCGCTCCTGCGCATCCGTGTGCCTGCGGCATATAGCGCCATGGACGGCGCCTATGCAGAAAACGCAGGAGCGGTTTTCTGCCCGTACATCCTGTAAATAAAAAAGCCTCCCGAAGGAGGCTCTTTTGTTTCGGCAAACCCGCCTGGACGGGTTACTTGCCGAGTTTTTTTCTTGATCTGCTGCAGAGTACGCAGCTGAGCTGCGGCTTCTGCCAGCTGGGAGGCAGCGCGTGAGTATTGAAACTCACCGGATTTGTCAGAAATAGCATGCTGTGCATGTTTCTGCGCTTCCATTGCTGCAGCTTCATCCAGATCTTTGGCATGCAACGCTGTGTCTGCCAAAACCGTTACCTTGAACGGCTGAATCTCGATAAAACCACCAGAGACGTAGAAAACGTCCTGTTCACCGCCCTCTTTTCGCAGTTCGACCGGGCCTGGTTTCAGTTCCGTTAACAGCGGAGTGTGACCGGGCATAATACCCAGGTCACCCAGGCTACCTGTCACCGAGATAAACTCTACCAGCCCGGAGAAAATCTCTTCCTCAGCACTGACGATCTCGCATTGAACAGTTACAGCCATGTTGATTACCTCTTAAAAGGTTCCGCCAGAACTTATTTCATGCCCTTGGCTTTCTCAATCGCTTCGTCGATGCCACCAACCATGTAGAAAGCCTGTTCTGGCATGTGATCATATTCACCTTCCAGAATGGCTTTAAAGCTGCTGATGGTGTCTTTCAGCGGTACGTATTTACCCGGAGATCCGGTAAATACTTCAGCCACGAAGAACGGTTGAGACAGGAAACGCTGAATCTTACGTGCACGGGATACAATGGATTTATCTTCATCAGACAACTCATCCATACCCAGAATCGCAATGATGTCTTTCAGCTCTTTATAGCGCTGCAGAACACCCTGGACGTTACGTGCGACTTCATAGTGTTCCTGACCAATAACCAGCGGATCCAGCTGACGTGATGTGGAATCCAGTGGATCAACGGCAGGATAGATACCCAGCTCAGCGATCTGACGCGACAGTACCACAGTCGCATCAAGATGCGAGAAGGTCGTTGCCGGAGACGGGTCAGTCAAGTCATCCGCCGGTACGTATACCGCCTGGATAGAAGTGATAGAACCGACTTTGGTTGAGGTGATACGTTCCTGCAGAACGCCCATCTCTTCCGCCAGAGTTGGCTGATAACCTACCGCCGATGGCATACGACCCAGCAGTGCTGATACTTCAGTACCGGCCAGGGTGTAACGGTAGATGTTGTCTACGAACAACAGTACGTCACGGCCTTCGTCACGGAATTTTTCTGCCATGGTCAGGCCAGTCAGCGCAACACGCAGACGGTTACCAGGAGGCTCATTCATCTGACCGTATACCAGAGATACTTTGTCCAGTACGTTGGACTCTTTCATCTCGAAGTAGAAGTCGTTACCTTCACGAGTACGCTCACCCACACCGGCAAACACAGAGAAACCTGAGTGTTCAATCGCGATGTTACGGATAAGCTCCATCATGTTTACGGTTTTACCTACACCGGCACCACCGAACAGACCGACTTTACCACCCTTGGCAAACGGGCAAACCAGGTCGATAACCTTGATGCCGGTTTCCAGCAGGTCGTTAGACGCTGCCTGATCGGCGTAAGCCGGTGCTTTACGGTGAATAGGCATGCGCTCTTCTTCACCGATAGGGCCCGCTTCATCGATCGGATTACCCAGAACGTCCATAATACGTCCCAGTGTCGCTGTACCTACAGGTACAGAAATAGGTGCACCTGTGTTTTCTACATCTAATCCACGACTCACACCTTCGGTCTGACCCATGGCAATAGCCTTACAACACCGTCGCCCAGCTGCTGCTGAACTTCCAGTGTCAGGCCGGTTTTTGTGACGTGTAATGCGTCATAAACCTTCGGAATGGCGTCACGTGGGAATTCCACGTCAACTACCGCACCGATAATCTGAACAATACGTCCGCTACTCATGTTCGGATCCTCTCAACGTTTAAACCTGTTCACTGCACTATACAGCAGCAGCACCACTGACGATCTCAGAAATTTCCTGAGTAATAGCCGCCTGACGAGCCTTGTTGTATACCATTTGAAGCTCATCAATAAGGTCGCCGGCATTATCTGTCGCATTTTTCATCGCCAGCATTCTTGCTGCCTGCTCACAGGCGATATTCTCAATCACACCCTGGTAAACCACCGATTCTACATAGCGAATGAAGAGTGCTTCGAGCAACTCCTGTGCATCCGGCTCGTAGAGGTAATCCCAGCTGCGCTTGAGCTGTTCTTCTGTGTCGTTTTCGTCTGCCTTAGCTGGCAACACTTGCTCTACCGTCGGCTTCTGGGTCATGGTATTCACGAATTCGTTAGAAACCATGAATATTTTATCCAGTCTGCCTTCTTCAAAAGCGCTGAGCATCACCCTAACTGAGCCGATCAGATCAGCCAGTTCCGGGGTATCACCCATGTGCCCTTTGGCAGCAACAACATTACCGCCATAGTTTTTAAAGAAAGTAATCGCCTTGTTTCCCAGTGCACAAATATCGATTTCGACATTCTGCGAATGGAATTCTTTCATAGCGCTGACGGCTGTCTTAAACGTATTCACGTTCAAGCCACCACAGAGTCCGCGATCCGTGGACACGACGATAAATCCGACGCGTTTCACTTCACGCTCCTGCATATAGAGGTGGTTGTATTCAGGATTGGCCGTGGCCAAATGATGAACAACACCTCTGATACCGTTAGCGTACGGGCGGGAAGCCTTCATGCGGTCCTGAGCTTTACGCATTTTTGACGCAGCCACCATTTCCATGGCGCTGGTAATCTTGCGCGTGCTACCAATGCTCGCAATCTGTGTCTTAATCTCTTTTCCGACTGCCATAGTTCCGCCTCTATTCCTAACTCAGTGTCCGGTCTGTAAAGTGAAGTTCACCACAGACCCGCTACTCTGACGAGTAATTACCAAGTCTGGGTAGATTTGAACTTCTCGATGCCGGCTTTCAACTTCGCTGCAATCTCGTCGTTATAATCGCCGGATTCATTGATTGACTTCATCAGGTCAGCAAATTCGCTGTTGAAGAAGCCGATCAGCGCAGTTTCAAAAGCACCGATTTTGTTCAGCTCTACATCTTTCAGGAAGCCTTCGTTGGCAGCGTATAGACTCAGACCCATCTCAGCGACAGACATCGGAGAATACTGTGCCTGCTTCATCAGCTCGGTAACGCGCTGACCATGCTCAAGCTGAGCACGTGTCGTGTCATCCAAGTCAGAAGCAAACTGCGCGAAAGCCGCAAGCTCACGATACTGTGCCAGAGCCAAACGCACACCACCGCCAAGTTTCTTGACGATTTTGGTCTGAGCAGCACCACCTACACGGGATACAGACAGACCGGCGTTGATCGCTGGACGGATACCTGAGTTGAACAGGTCGGATTCAAGGAAGATCTGACCATCAGTGATTGAGATAACGTTGGTTGGTACGAACGCCGAAACGTCTCCACCCTGAGTCTCAATTACAGGCAGCGCTGTCAATGAACCTGTTTTACCTTTGACTTCACCCTTGGTGAACTTCTCAACATAATCAACGTTTACGCGAGCAGCACGCTCAAGCAGACGAGAGTGAAGATAGAACACGTCACCAGGATAAGCTTCACGACCCGGTGGGCGACGCAACAGCAGGGAGATCTGGCGATAAGCCAGGCCTGCTTGGTCAGATCATCATAAATGATCAGTGCATCTTCACCGCGGTCGCGGAAGTATTCACCCATGGAGCAACCGGCATAAGGAGCCAGGAACAACATGGAAGCCGGGTCAGCTGCACCAGCGGCTACGACGATGGTGTGATCCATCGCGCCGTGCTCTTCAAGCTTACGCACCACGTTAGCAATGGTGGACTGTTTCTGTCCGATCGCTACGTAGATACACTTGATGCCGGTACCTTTCTGGTTGATGATCGCATCGATTGCGATCGCTGACTTACCGATCTGGCGGTCACCGATGATCAGCTCACGCTGACCACGACCGATGGGTACCATAGCGTCGATGGCTTTCAGACCTGTCTGAACAGGCTGATCTACCGATTGACGTTCAATAACACCCGGGGCCACTTTTTCGACCGGATCGCTTAATTTAGCTTCAATTGGACCCTTGCCGTCGACCGGATTACCCAGCGCGTCTACAACGCGACCAAGCAGTTCAGGGCCAACTGGCACTTCCAGAATTCGGCCTGTGCAGCGAGCAATCATGCCCTCTACCAGACTTTGATAATCACCCAGAACCACGGCGCCGACAGAGTCGCGCTCAAGGTTAAGAGCCATACCGTAGATACCACCTGGAAACTCGATCATTTCGCCGTACATTACGTCGGCCAGACCGTGAATCAAAATAATACCATCAGATACGCTTACGATTGTGCCCTCATTACGGGCTTCAGAAGACACGTCGAGTTTTTCGATGCGCTTCTTGAGAATCTCGCTGATCTCAGATGGATTCAGTTGCTGCATAGTTATTCCCCATACTCAGGAATTCATCGCTTCGGCCAGTTTCGTCAGTCGAGCACGAACCGAACCGTCGATCACAAGGTCATTTGCGCGAAGGATCACGCCGCCGATGATGGATTGATCCACCGTCGAGGTCATTTTCACTTCACGTCCCAGTTTGGAGCGCAGTGCCTGAGCCAGTTTATCAACCAGTTCTTGATCCAGTTCAAACGCCGTCGTCAGATCAACATCTACTGACTTTTCATGATCGGCTTTAAACTGATCAAACTGTGCTGATATCTTGGGAAGCAAAAGCAGACGCTGATTTTCGGCAAGAAGATAGATGAAATTCTTCGCACCGTCGTTCATGGTCTTATCACAGACCGATACGATCAGTTCTGCTTTTTGCTCCGTGCTCAGTGAAGGCGTTCCAAGAACTCGCTTCATTTCACTGTCATTCACGATTACTGCCGTAAATGCCAGTATGTCTGACCACTGATCGAGGTCGCCCTTATTCAGCGCATAGTCGAACGCTGCTTTGGTATAAGGCCGAGCGATTGTGTTGAGTTCAGCCATCATAAACCTCGCTTAAAGCTCAGCGGCTAGTTTTTCAACCAGCTTAGCGTGTGCTTTTTGGTCAACAGAGGCTTCCAGAATCTTTTCAGCACCGGCAATCGCCAGAACAGAAACCTGTGCGCGAAGAACTTCTCTTGCACGGTTTACTTCCTGTTCCAGTTCAGCCTGAGCAGCCGTTTTTACACGGTTGGCTTCTTCTCGAGCCTGCTCTTTTGCTTCTTCAATCATCAGGTTAGCGCGTTTGTTGGCCTGTTCAATGATGGCGGCGGCCTGTTCCTTGCCTTCACGTAGATCATCAGCGGCCCGCTCTTGAGCGAGTCTCAGATCACGTTCAGCACGGTCAGCTGCATCCAAACCTTCGGCAATCTTCTTTTTGCGATCTGCCATAGCTACCGTAATCGGTGGCCATACATACTTCATGCAGAACATCACAAAAATCGCGAATGCTATGGCCTGACCAATGATGGTGAGATTAATATTCACGCCATTACCCCTCGCGGTTGATTTGAATGGTTAAGACCCTGCCAGGGTCAGCCCCAAAGGTATAATTACCGGTTATCAACCTGCGAAAAGCATGTACAGTGCCATACCAACACCGATCATCGGAACCGCATCAACCAGACCGACGACGATGAAGAACTGGCTGCGAAGCAGTGGAACCAGCTCTGGCTGACGTGCAGCACCTTCAAGAAACTTACCACCCAGCAAACTTACGCCCAGAGCACCAGCCAGTGCAGACAGACCCAGTAGCAGAGCAACAGCGATAAACAGCAGTTCAGCCATTTTTTTTCTCCAACATTTTTTTAAGGTTAAAGTGAATTGAAATCGATTTTAGTTAACAGCACTGACCTTAATCAGTGCTCATGTTCATCATGTGCCATCGCCATGTAAACGATTGTCAGCACCATGAAGATAAACGCCTGTAGTACGATAACCAGGATATGGAAGATCGCCCAGGGTACTGAAAGCACCCACTGAATCCAGAAAGGCAGTAGCGCAATCAGGATAAAGATGATTTCACCCGCATACATGTTACCGAATAGACGCAGACCCAGTGAAACAGGCTTGGCTACAAGGTTAACCAGTTCCAGGAACAGGTTGAACGGAATGAAATACTTACCCAGCGGCTGTAAAGACAGTTCCGCAGCAAACCCTTTAACGCCTTTAACCTTGATACTGTAGTAGATAATCAGGAAAAATACGCTGAAACTCATGCCCAGCGTGGCGTTGATATCGGTTGTTGGTACTATTTTCCAGTAGGGCAGCCCCATTTCACCCGCTATGTAGGGAATGAAATCTACCGGGATCAGCTTCAAGGCGTTCATCAGGAATATCCACACAAATACCGTTAACGCTAAAGGCGCTATAGTCGGGTTGTTGTGATGGAAAATACTCTTGACGTTATCCTGAACAAATTCCACAACCACTTCAATGAAGTTTTGCAGATTGCCAGGTACTCCGCTTACAGCGGTATCAGCCACTTTTTTGAACAACCAGATGAAGAACACCCCGGTTAGAATCGAAAAAAACATGGTATCAACGTGGATCGCCCAGAATCCCATTTCTGCAGCTTTCTGACCACCAGCAAAACCCCAGCCTTCCACGGGGTGATTACCAAAAGTCAGATTACTCAGGTGATGGGATATGTATTCTGAGGATGTAGGGTTTTCGCTTGCCATTCTCAGCTTCTCTCAGTCAAAGTTTCAGAAATCGATGATTCAGTTTCAACTGCAGATACCAACCGGTGACCTGCAGCAGGATATAGGTTACAAACAGCGCCGCGGCATTCAGCGGTTCAATCAGCATGAATACCAGACTAAACAGTGCCACGGCCAACAAAACCTTTCCGGTTTCACTCATATAAATGTTGGCCAGTATTTCCCGTGGCGATCGTGCTGTGTTTTTTATCAGTACTCTGAGTGAAAACCAACCTGTTGGGAGAAGATATAGAAGCCCCCAATAAAGGCCGAATAGGCTGTCACAAAATCTTTAAACATCAGTGCTAAGGCTAGCACACTTGTGAGTGCCAATTGCAGTAATAACACCCTGAAGCAAACAGCAGCAAAGCGTTTACGTTGCTTATCTCTGCCTGAACCACTTGCTAAACCAGCAGATTCTAATCGTTTCTCCTGATCCGGGCTCATCCTATCCAACTACAGCCTGATGTTAAGTCCGGCGATTATAGGGGTTTAAGCCTTATGACTCAACAGCTATAGCGCTTGTCTATTACTAAGGTATTACTAATCGACAGTTGTACATAGTTTAATCAGTCGATTTATCCAATTGCGTCAAAATGGCATCAAGCTGCTCTTGTGAGTTGAAACTTATGCTGATTTTTCCTTTACCCTGAGCACTGGAAGAGACTTTCACCGGCGCTGAAAAAAAGCGCGATAATTGGCTGGATATATCTTTTAACGATTCACTTTGTACTGGCGGTGCTGATTTCTTTGGAATTTCACCTGACTGGAATTTTTTTACCAGCAACTCAGTTTCTCTAACGGAAAGGGCCTTTGCTACCACTTGACCAGCCGCTTCTATCTGCAACTCCGCTTCCAGTGCCAACAGGGCGCGTGCATGCCCCATTTCTAAATCGCCGTATTCGAGCAATTTCTTAACGTCATCGGTAAGGTTCATTAAACGCAATAAATTAGCAATAGCCGATCGGGATTTACCCACCGCATCTGCCACCTGTTGCTGAGTTAGTTCAAACTCGGTTTGTAAACGACTCAATGCCATGGCTTCTTCAATAGGATTGAGGTTTTCGCGCTGGATGTTCTCAATCAGCGCCATAGCAATGGCCGCTTCATCCGGTACATCACGAATTATGACCGGTATAGTGCTCAGCCCAGCCATTTGAGTTGCACGCCAACGACGTTCACCAGCAATGATTTCATAATTACCATCGGCAATGGGGCGCACCACGATGGGTTGCATTACCCCTTGTACCCGAATCGACTCAGCCAGTTCTTCCAGTGCCTGAGGTTCCATATCCCGACGCGGCTGATAACGACCCCGTTCAATCCGGTTAAGATCCATATGCTGCAGTTCACCTGGAGAAGACAAGGGTACCGCTGCCTCATGCAGGGGCGATTGCTGATCGTCTGACATCCCGGATAACAAGGCATCCAGGCCTCTTCCTAAACCACGCTTTTTCACCACCATTATTCGGCTTCCTGTGTGTCAGGTTGTTGCTGTGTTGACTGTTTAAGTTCCGCTTCGGTACGCCGGATTAACTCTCCAGCCAAGGCTAAATAAGCCAAGGCGCCACGTGAGCTTTTATCATATTGCAATACAGGTAAACCATGACTCGGCGCTTCGGCCAAACGTACATTTCGCGGAATTACCGTACGATAAACCTTGTCACCGAAGTACTCTACCAGATGTACAGAGACATCTTTGGTCAGACTCATACGCGGATCAAACATGGTTCGCAGTATGCCTTCAATCTTGAGTTCAGGATTCAGACGTTTGTGTATTTTATCGATAGTACCGATCAATGCGCTGATGCCTTCCAGGGCATAGTATTCACACTGCATCGGAATCAATACGCCCGCAGAGGCTGACAGCGCATTGACGGTCAGCAGATTCAGTGACGGTGGATTATCCAGCAAAATATAATCGTAACGTTCATGCAGTGGCATCAGCGCCATTTTCAGACGAAATTCACGTCGTGGCAGTTGCAGCAATTCCACTTCGGCAGCAGTAAGATCCCCATTGGCACCAATAATATCGAAACCACAGGGTAGTCCTGTGACTATGCACTGCTCAGCGGTCATGTCACCAATCAGCAGTTCATAAGATGAACCCTCAAGTTCATGCTTGTCGACTCCACTTCCCATGGTCGCATTGCCCTGTGGATCAAGATCTATCAGCAAGACCCGTTTTTTGGTCGCCGCCAGCGATGCCGCCAGGTTTACACAGGTTGTGGTTTTACCGACACCACCTTTCTGGTTGGTAATCGTGAGAATCTTCGCCACCGTCAGGCTCTCCCTAGTATCAGCAGATGTCGTTCAGCATCGCACCCCGGAACAGTTAAAACATGGGTAGACTGCAAACTAAACCCTTCACGAAGTGTGCTGATTTCCTGCTCAGGATACAGCCCTTTCATGGCAAGAAAAATACCCTTGTCAGCACAAAGATGCGCCGTCCAGTCGAGCATGTCATTCACAGAGGCAAAAGCCCTGGAAATTACCGCATCAAAAGGTGTCGGTTGATAAGCTTCTACGCGACCTTGAACCACAGTCAGATTGTGCAACCCCAGTTCGGCTTTAACCTGTTGCTGAAAACGGGTTTTTTTGCCGTTGCTGTCAATCGTAGTTACTTCACAGTCAGGTTTACAGATTGCCAGGGGAATGCCGGGTAGTCCCGGACCACTGCCAACATCAATGATGCGATCACCACTGACATGGGCCAGAATGCTCAGACTATCGGCCAGATGCCGGCTGATCATGGCCTCAGGTGATCTGACAGCCGTGAGGTTGTAAGCCTTGTTCCACTTGATCAGCAGTTCAAGGTAAGCAATTAACTGATCGGCCTGAGCATCACTGATCGCTATGCCCATCTGGACAAATATTTTATCCAGTTGATTACGATAACTACTCATAGCGCTGCAGTCCGAGCCTGTTTTGCCGCCATCTGACGTTTTTTCAAATGTACCAGCAGCAGAGAGACGGCAGCCGGGGTCATCCCCTGAATGCGGGATACCTGGGCAATACTCACCGGTTTAACCGCTTCCAGTTTACTGCGTAGCTCATTGGATAAGCCTCCGACTTGTGAATAATCCAGATCAGCGGGTAGTGGCGTATCCTCTTGTTTGCGCATCTGCTCTATTTCACTGCGCTGACGCTCAATGTAACCGGCATACTTAAAGGCCACTTCCACCTGTTCAGCCACGGCGGGATCTTCCACACCTTCACCATGCAGTTCACACAGATCGGCATAGCCTAACTCTGGACGACGGATCAGATCAGCCAGACTGTATTCACGGCTAAGAGGGGTAGTCAGTTTTTCAGCCAACTTAGCCGATTCAGGTGAATTAGGCTGAATATACGTGGTTTCAAGACGCTGCTTTTCCTGTTCAACCGCTTCACGTTTGCGCTCAAAGGCCTGCCAACGCTCATCAGACACCAATCCCAACTCTCGACCTTTTTCAGTCAGACGCATATCAGCATTATCTTCACGTAATACCAGGCGATACTCGGCACGACTGGTAAACATGCGATAGGGTTCTGAGGTACCGTGGGTAATCAGATCATCGACCAACACCCCGATATAGGCTTCATCGCGACGAGGATACCACTGGGCTTTTTCCTGAACTTGCAGCGCGGCATTCATCCCTGCCAACAATCCTTGAGCACCCGCTTCTTCATACCCGGTTGTACCATTGATCTGACCGGCAAAATACAGCCCGGATATAAAACGGGTTTCCAGGGTGTGCTTAAGATCCTGAGGATTAAAATAATCATACTCTATGGCATAGCCGGGGCGGGTGATGTGCGCGTTTTCAAAGCCCTTGATCGAACGTACCAGATTCAGTTGCACATCAAAGGGTAAGCTGGTGGATATACCATTGGGGTAGAGTTCATGTGTTGTCAGGCCTTCCGGTTCAACAAAAATCTGATGCTGATCCTTATCGGCAAAGCGGTGAATTTTATCTTCAATCGAAGGGCAGTACCTCGGGCCAATCCCTTCAATCACACCACTGTACATAGGTGAACGATCTAATCCACCACGAATGATTTCATGTGTTTGTGCATTGGTATGGGTGATATAACAACTTACCTGTTGCGGATGGTCTGCCAGGTTACCCATATACGACATAACCGGGGTAGGGGTATCACCCGGTTGTTCCTGCATCACTGAAAAATCGACACTACGCGCATCAATACGCGGTGGGGTTCCGGTTTTTAAGCGTTCAACCCGAAACGGCATTTCACGTAAACGACGTGCCAGAGCAACAGCGGGAGGATCACCAGCGCGGCCCCCTTGATAGTTTTCCAGACCGATATGGATCACACCACCAAGAAATGTACCTGCGGTTAATACCACCGTTTTTGCCTGAAAACGTATGCCGCTTTGAGTGATTACACCGGCAATCCTGTCACCTTGCATGATCAGATCATCGGCGGCTTGCTGAAAAATCTGCAGGTTGGGCTGATTTTCCAGAATATGACGAATGGCGGCTTTGTAAAGAATACGGTCAGCCTGGGCACGTGTAGCACGCACAGCGGGTCCTTTGCGTGCATTCAATGTACGAAACTGAATACCACCTAAGTCCGTGGCACGCGCCATGGCACCATCCAAAGCATCGATCTCTTTGACCAAATGACTTTTTCCTATTCCCCCAATTGCGGGGTTACAGGACATCTGCCCCAGGGTTTCGATGTTATGGGTCAGCAGTAGTGTTTTTACGCCCATACGTGCCGAGGCCAGAGCCGCTTCAGTACCGGCATGGCCACCACCTATGACAATGACATCAAAGTGATCCGGGTAATCCAGCATGTGTTATCACCGTTAAAAATTTGAGCCTGGTAGGCAGGCGGTTATTTCAGGGCGCTAAGTATAGCCTTCTGAACGCCGATAAGAAATGGTCAAAAAATAACCAATGCTATTAAGTGTTTTGATATTAATAAAATAAAGTCTTTTAAGAAGAAAAGCTTATTGTTGTGTTTATAGTAAGCTAGCCATTTTTCTGTGTAAAAATACATAAATTCTATATATTACATGATATTAGACTATGGTTAACTCTGTTACTTCAGGGCTGTTTTGGGTGTGTTGCAGATGTTGAGGGCCTGTGAATAAACAAGCTGCTTATCCACAGGTGAAGTTATACACAGTTTTATGCCAAGGTTGTTACGGGTTAATTATACATATTACACACAGCTAAAAGTGGATAAGTATTTTTTATCACTGTACTGGTGGTAATAATGCTAATAACCTGTGGTTAAACTGTGGTTTTATCCACATATACACTAAAAACAAGGGATTAAAATAGGTTTGGGATCGGTGGAAAACTAGGTTACACTTGATGCCTAGTAGGGGTTATCCCTAACTGATAAGGAGGGTAAAATGATGGGTATTTATCGTTTTTTGGCCATATTACTGGTCAGTCTGAGTTTTTCTGCTCAGGCAATAGCTGAAAAAATATATGTAGACAGTGCCTGGAGTCCCTATTTTGCTGTTCCTGAACTGGATCGTGCTCCGGTCTATATGACAATTACTAACTTATCCAATAAAGAGCGTAAGTTGCTATCTGTAACTACTGATATTGCGGATAAGGTTGTGATTCAAAGTATGGTAAATGTTGAAGGCACTGCTCAGATCACGGATATCAGTGATGTAGTTTTACCCAGTGGCGTGCCGGTTAATATGGATAACACCAACCTTTATCTGTTGCTGGAAGGTATCAATTCAAGGTTGCGTGCCGGCAGTCGCTTCAGTATGAATCTGCTGTTTGATGAGGGTGAGTCACAAAGTGTTCGGATTCAGATACGTTCAGTGGCTGTAAGTGGTGATCGTATGCTGGAAAATATACGCACAGATCCAATGCAGCAAGGCCATTCACCGCGTCGTTCAGAAGACCTGGATGAAGGGGTTTTGACAGATCCGATGATCCGTTAGTAAAAAGCACCCTGAACCTGTGTATTCAGGGTGCTGACTATTAGCTGTGTATCTGCTTATATCAGGGTTGTACAAAGGGCAGTGGTTGATCAGTTTCACGCTGTACTTCGAAAACATTCAGCGTCATTGCCACCAGGCTGTAGTAGCCAAGAATACCGATCAGGTCGACCAAAGCAGCTTCACCTAAAATAGCAACGGCCTGCTGGTAGAGAGAATCGGAAATACGTTTGCTTTTATAGAGAGTTCGAGTGATTTGATACACTAATTGCTCTTGCGCATCTGCAAACACAGGCTCTTTATCTGTACGTATGGCTTCAGATATTTGAGAACTTATACCGGCCTGATGGGCAATAGGTTCGTGTATCTGCCATTCTGCCTGAGATTGCCAGCAGGCCGCCGTTGTCAAAATAGCCAATTCACTCAGTCTTAATGGAATACGGCTATGGTAACGGCAGTAAGCACCCAGTTTCTGGGCGTGATCAGCCAGCTCCGGACTGTGTACCCAAGCCAAAAAGGGGCCATCCAGATTGCCTCTGGGCCCATTCAGAATAGAGTCGAGCACACGTTGCTGCTCAGTAGTGGTATTTTCGGGTGTTAGTTCTGTCAAGCGTGATTGCATCGTTTTTCCTTAAACCTGTTTCATTACCTGATCGATAGATCGGCTCAGTTTATCGACTATTTCAGTGATGTGTGCTTCGGTAATAATAAACGCTGGCGCCAGCAGTATATGGTCGCCATCTTTTCCATTGATGGTTCCGCCCATGGGGTAGCACATCAAGCCCTGCTGCATGGCTTCGGCCTTGATTTTAGCATGCAGTTTCAGTGATGCATCAAAGGGTTCCTTGGTATCTCGGTTTTTGACCAGTTCAATCCCACGAAATAGTCCGCGTCCCCGAATATCGCCAATGTTCGGGTGATCACCCAGTGCTTGTACAAGGGCTTGATGAAGTTTTTCACCCATCAGGGTTACATTTTCAAGTAGTTGATCAGATTCAATTCGCTGTTGAACCGCCAAGCAGCGGCACAGGCTGTTGCATGACCTATATAGGTATGACCATGCTGAAAAAATCCGCTGCCATTACGTAATGTAGAAATGATGTCTTCACTCACCAGGGTGGCACCGATAGGCTGATAACCGGCACCCAGCCTTTGGCAATACAGATAAGATCAGGTTCAATCCCTTCCTGAGCACTGGCAAATAAAGCCCCGGTGCGACCCATACCACACATCACTTCATCAGCAATGAGTAAAATCCCATGGCGGCTGCAGATTTCGCGCATGCGTTTAAAGTAATCAGTAACGGCTGGCACCGCACCCATTGTTGCGCCGACAACGGGTTCAGCAATAAAGGCCATAATGTTTTCGCCACCCAGTTCAGCGATTTTCTGCTCCAACTCGTTGGCTAAGCGTAGGGCAAAATTCGCTTCAGTTTCGTCACTCAGTTGTTCGCGATAGGCATAACAAGGGCTCAGGTGATGGATATTAATCAACAGGGGTTCAAATTGCTGGCGTCGCCAGAGGTTACCACCGGTGGCCAGGGCGCCCAGAGTATTGCCATGGTAACTCTGGCGTCGGGCAATAATGTGTTTACGCTGAGGTTGCCTTTTTCCACATAATACTGACGCGCCAGTTTCAGTGCAGACTCTACTGCTTCTGAACCGCCTGAAACAAAATACACTGAATTGAGTGAGCCGGGTGCACGTTCAGCGAGAAAATCAGCCAACTGCTCCATGGGTTCCGTGGTGAAGAAAGAACTGTGCGCATAGGCGATAGAATCCACCTGTTTTTTTATTGCTTCTATCACACTTGCATCACTGTGACCCAGGCAGGAGACAGCGGCACCGCCACAGGCATCGAGGTAACGTTTATTGTCAGCATCAATAATGTAGACCCCATCTCCTTTTACAGCGGTGGGGTAATTCTGAAGCAAGCTGCGATGCAATACATGACTCATGGCACATCCTTGACACGATTAGGCTGTTAAAAGCCGACATAAATATGGTTAATAAACTAAGCCAAAAGTATAGGCCAAATTATCAGACGGCACGACTGGATTTATTAGAGTTTGTGTATGTTTTCCAGGTTATTCTCGGCTGTAATAAGAATAGATTGCTGTTCTTCCTGACTAAATTTTTGCCAGTTTCGGTACACCATAGTCATACGAGGGTTGGTGCTGAATTTATCGGCATGTGTATGGATAAAATGCCAATAAAGACTGTTGAATGGACAACTGCCCGATCCTGATCGACGTTTCACATCATAGTGGCAGTTTTTACAGTAGTGGCTCATTTTATTCAGATAGTTACCTGAAGCGGCATAGGGTTTACTGGCAATCAGGCCCGCATCGGCAAACAAGCTCATTCCCCGGGTATTGGGCATTTCAACCCACTCTATAGCATCCATATAGATGCCCAGGTACCAGTGATCAACGGCATCGGGATGGAGCCCGGCGAGCAGGGCAAAATTGCCAGTGACCATCAAGCGTTGGATATGGTGTGCATAGGCTTGTTCAAGTGACTGGGTAATACTATGGGCCATGCATCGCATGTGTGTTTGTCCTGTCCAGTAAAAATCAGGCAGGTCCCGTTCGGCTGATAAATAGTTGTTGTTGGCATAATCAGGCATGTGCGCCCAATAGAGTGCTCGTACATATTCCCGCCAGCCCAGTATTTGGCGAATAAAACCCTCTATTTGTGCCAGTGATATATCTGACTGGTGTGTTTGCCAGTAGTTTTCAGCGGCACGAATAACTTCCATCGGATGCAGCATTTTTGTATTCAGGCAAAATGACAGTCGACTGTGAAACAGGCTCCAGCCCCGTTCGGTCATGGCATCCTGGTACTGACCGAAGTGGCTTAAACACTGGTGTAAAAAATGCTGCAATAGCTGACGCGCCTGTTGGCGGTTAATTGGCCAGATAAAGTTATGCGGGTCCAGGCTTCCCAGCGTTTTAACCCGGTGGCGTTGCAATCGTGCATGGATAGCAGATACATCTTCACTGAATAGCAAGGGCTCAGGTATGTTGGTCTTGTCCGGTAATCGATTACGGTTTTCGCTATCGAAGTTCCAGCGTCCTCCCAGGGGTTTTCCTTCACTATCCATTAAAACATTATAGGTCTTACGTAAATGCCGGTAAAAAAACTCCATGCGGCTGTGCGGTAAGCTGTTCCAGGCATCTCTCGAGGTTAAAAAATGCTCTGTATCAACCATTGTAGCTGGAATGTTTAATGACTCTGTAAAGCGACTCAGTTGTTGATCCAAGCGGTATTCATCAGGCGCTTGATAACTAAACTGGGTAATAGCATGCAGGGCTATACGATTGCTAAGTAGCTCGGGCAGATCCTTGAATTGGGCTGTATCATCCAGGGTCAGGTAGTCAACCTGATGGCCCGCCAGTTGTAAAGCCTGGGCAAACTGCTGCATAGCGGCAAAAAAGCCGGTGATCTTCTGCACATGATGGACAACATAATGGGTTTCCTGCGCCAATTCAGCAATAAGGAAAATGACCTGATCATCCTGGTGTTTATACCAGCTATGTGCCGCATTTAATTGATCACCCAGAATCAGTCGCAGTTCTTTCATAGTCACATCGATGTTTAAGAGTTAAGACTGAATTACGGCTTTCAACAGTACTTAGATCAAAAAATCTGTGGATAACTCTGTTTATAATGTGTAAAAAACAGCTGCAGTCTTGGTTAATAACCGCATATAAGTTCGATTTTATCTGATAATTCAAGGTGTTGATTTTTTGATCTGTTGAATCAGTAATGCAATCACTATCATCACCAGACCAACCAGCGTTGCAGCATAGATCTGTTCGCCCACCAGAAAGCGCAGAAAAATCAGAGAAGCAAAGGGGGAAATAAAGATCAGGTTGGATATTCTGGCGGTGTTTTCAGCATAGCGCATTGCCATCAACCACATGACAAAGGCAATACCCATCTCAAAAATGCCCACATAGATGGCGCCCAGCCAGCCTTGCCATGCAGTCATCTGAAAATCAGACCAGATGGCGGTGGCGAGCAGAATCATTGGAAAAGCCAGTATAAAACTTAACGCCAGAGAAATAATTGGATCGGATGAGTTGCGGGTGTTCAGTATCCAGTAGCCAGCCCATATCACAGTAGATAGTAAAGCCAGTGCGACACCTGTTGGATCATCGAAATTCAGGCTTAGTAAATCCCCCTTGGTCGCTATAACCAGTGCACCGAAATAACCCAGTATGATGGCCAGCCAATCCTGACGGCGGATACGTTGGCCCAGAAAAGGCACCGCCAGTAGCGTTAGGGTGATAGCCCAAGTGTAGTTGAGGGTTTGTGCCTGTTGAGCCGGAAGACGGTCGTAGGCCTGGAACAACACCAGATAATAGAGCGCCGGGTTCATAAAACCGGCCAGTAAAAAAAAGTACGGGCGCTTGCCGAAAGTGGGCAGTAAGTATTTCAGTTTGCCCTGAAATGAGAGGATACCCAGCATTAGCAATACAGAGGTAAGGGTTGCTATAAGCAGTAATTGCGCCGGTGAAAAATAGTTGAGAGACAACTTAAAAGCACTTGCAACAGTTGACCAGCAGGCCACAGCACCCAGGGCAAAAAACACGGCTTTTTTTTGATCCTTCATAAACTACGCTTGTCCCTTTAGGCTCCCGATGAGTTTTCATACACAGATTATCAGAATACCCTAGTGCATAGACTTTGTGTTGCCGATCTTGTCATCAGGGCAATTTATGCATCTTAATCTGGCTCTCAACCGTATAGTTTGATAACGACATATAGCGACTATACTTTGAAACACAAATAGAACCTATGTAGTGGTATTAGAATGGATAAAGATACGGCAATTCAATTACTGAATCAGCGTTATGAGCTGGAGCATCTGATTAGCCGCATCTCTTCAGCCGTGGTTGTGTGTACCTATCAGGACCTGGACACAGAAATTGAGAACTCGTTACAGTTGATTGCTGATTTTACCCGCGCAGATCGTTGCTATTTGTTCCAAATATGGGAAGAAACCCATGCAGACAATACCCATGAATGGTGTGCACCAGGTATTAAGCCCCAAAAGGCAATACTTCAAAATATGCCGTTGAGTGATCGTTATTTGACAGCTCAGTTGATCAAATCCAAGCAGATAGTTAATTTCCCTGATGTAGCGCAGCTTACTGGCAAAGCTTTCGCCGATAAGGAGCTGTTGGTTAGTCAGTCTATTCAGTCCATGCTATCAGTCCCGATGATTTCTAATACCCGTCTGGTAGGTTTTATTGGTCTGGATGCGGTTAATCAAAAACGCATCTGGTCGGATGATGACATTTATCTGTTACGGATTGTGGGTGACATCTTTACCCATGCGTTGGAGCACAAACGTGCTACAGATATGTTGAAGGCCAGTGAAGCACGATTGCGCTATATATTTGAGAAGATACCTGCCATTGCTGTACAGGGTTATGACGCCAACCGACGTGTGTTTTTATGGAACAAAGCCAGTGAGCAGCTTTATGGCTATACACTGGAAGAAGCTTTAGGCCAACAACTGGAAAATCTGATTATTCCATCAGAAGATCGCAGTGAGGTTAAAGCAGCGATTGTATCCTGGCTACAGGGTAATGAAGAGATCCCCTCAGGCGAGCTGACTTTGCAACGTAAGGACGGTTCTCGTCTCAGAGTCTTTTCCAGTCATGTTATGCACACCACCTCAGTGGGTCAGAAAGAACTTTATTGTGTTGATGTCGATTTAACCGCATTGAAAGCCGTTCAGCAGGAACTGAAACAACTGGCACACTTTGATGCACTAACGAGTTTGCCCAATCGTACTTTACTGGCTGACCGACTTAACCAAATGCTGAACATGAGCCGTCGTCATAATCATCTGGTGGCCGTAGCCTATTTGGATCTGGATGGCTTCAAACACATCAATGATACCCATGGCCATAATATGGGTGATCTGTTGCTCAAACAGTTGGCGCAATCGATGCAATCCTGCTTACGTGAAGATGACACTCTGGCACGTATTGGTGGAGATGAGTTTATTGCCGTATTAGGCAATATTAATGTCATGGATGATTGTGAGCTGCTGATGGAACGTTTATTGGAAGCGGCTTCATCGCCAGTTATCCTGGATGGGCATAGCTTAAAAGTATCTGCCAGTATTGGCGTTACTCTCTATCCCCTGGATGAGTCGGATCCGGATCAATTAATTCGGCATGCTGATCAGGCGATGTATCTGGCTAAACAGGCAGGTAAGAACCGTTTCCAGTTCTTTGATATTCAACTGGAAGATGAAATATGTAAAAAGCAACGAGCCAGACAATCGATTGCTGAAGGTTTAGAGCGTGAAGAGTTTGTTCTCTATTATCAGCCAAAAATCAATATGCGTACCCTTACACTTGAGGGGGCAGAAGTCTTGGTTCGCTGGCAGCATCCACAGCTGGGCCTGTTATCTCCGGGAATATTTCTGCCAGTTACAGAAGGACATGAGCTGGGTATCAAGCTGGGTGAATGGGTGATCAACACGGCATTGATGCAGATGCAAACGTGGAAACAACAGGGTTTTGATTGTCCGTTAAGTATCAACGTTGCAGCTCAGCAGATACAGTTGGATAACTTTAGCCTGTTTATGCAATCTGCTTTGGCGGCTCACCCCAGAGTCAATGCAGAGGATGTTGAGCTGGAGATACTGGAAACCAGTGCACTGAGCGATATCGAACAGGTCACTCAGATCATGTTGGACTGTCGCCGGTTGGGTGTCAGTTTTTCATTGGATGATTTTGGAACAGGTTACTCTTCGCTGGCCTATCTTAAACGCTTACCGATTGAGTGTTTGAAAATTGATCAGAGTTTTGTACGTGACATGCTCACTGAGACCGATGATCTTTCCATTATTCAGGGTATTCTTAGTCTGGCGGCGGCCTTTAACCTGCGTGTCATCGCTGAGGGTGTTGAAACACCAGCGCATTGCCGCAAAATGTTGGCATTGGGGTGTGAGTTGGCACAGGGTTATGGCATTGCCCGTCCTATGCCAGCTGATGCGCTCCCCGACTGGGTGAGCGAAACGCTACCGCTATTGAGTTTCTAGTTTTCGATCAGTTTATCCACCTGCTCAAGAATATGCTCGCCAATTGGCAAGGAAGACGTGGCCGCAGGCGATGGTGCATTGCAGACATTCACTGTGCGGCGGGTATTAATAAACAGAAAATCATCAATCAGTTTGCCATCACGGCTAACGGCCTGTGCACGCACACCCGCAGGATAGGGTTGCAGATCGGCCTGGGTAATATTCGGGCAGTATTTGCGCACTTCTTCAAGATAGGCTGATTTGAACAGCGAGTTTTTCATCTCCACCAGACCAGGACGCAGATTTTTGGCCAACACTTTAAGAATGCCGGGGTTGGTGAACATCTGCAGCATATCAGCTGCTGAAATATCGCTTTTCCGATAACCTTCCCGCTTCAGTGCCAGTACCGCATTGGGTCCTACTGTGGTGGTGCCATCGATCATGCGGGTCAGGTGTACACCGAGAAACGGCATGGAGGGATCGGGAATCGGATAGATCAGATGATTGACGATCTGGTTATGCTGCTCTGGTAACAGGTAGTACTCTCCCCGGAACGGGCAGATGGTGAAGTCAGGTTTCAGACCCAGCATGCGTACTACCCTATCTGCCATCAGGCCGGAGCAACTGATCAGGTAACGCGTGGTAAAGGTTTCCTGCTCGGTGGAAACCCGCACTTCCTGATCAGTTTCCAGTAAGGCATTCACACTATGATCATAGCGTATCTCGCCTCCTAGTTGCTGAAACACCTGTGCCATTGCCTGGGTTACCTGGGCATAATTCACGATACCGCTGGAGGGCACAAAAATCGCGCCGAGTCCGGTTATATTGGGTTCACGTTCGCGTAGAGCACCGGCTGACAACCATTCACGTTCCAGGCCATTAGCCTCTGTTCTTTCCCAGAGCGCCTGCATACGCTGCATTTCCAGGTCATTGGTAGCAACCAGCAATTTGCCACAAACGTTATACTCTACCTGGTGTTCATCACAGAAAGCTTTCATGCGCCGATTGCCTTCAAGGCAAAAACGCGCTTTCAGACTACCCGGGGTGTAGTAGACACCGGCATGGATCACCCCACTGTTGTGACCTGTCTGATGCTGAGCCGGGCCGGATTCTTTTTCCAGTAGCAGAACCCGTTTGTCCGGATAGCGTTGTTGCAGCTGCATTGCTGTGGACGTACCCAGAATACCGCCACCGATAATGATGAAATCGTACACCCTGCTGAACCTCATTAACGTCAATGAACAATCATTGTGGCGTGTTTGTTGAACACACTCAATGCTCTGCTGTTTTCTCAATGGTGTGTTGCAACAGTTCCAGATAGGTTTCTAAAATCAGATTGGGGCGCTTGCCCTTGCGGGTAATCGCCGCAAAATCCGTGCTGAACTGACGTTGGGCAGGTGCAATCGCCTGCATTTTTCCCTCCCTGACCCAACGCTCGGCATAATGGGTGGGTAGAAAACCCAGATAACGACCAGTTAATATCAGAAAGGCGATCCCTTCCCTGTCAGTGGCTGTGGCGCTGACATGCAGTGACTGGTAATGATTCAGCGCTTGTTCTGTTTGTGCATAGGCAGCAGCAACTACATCCATACGCTTGAGTTCAGTGTCCGTTACAGTCTCTTTACCGAACAACGCATTTGAATGGCTGCAGTAGAGCTGTGAGGTCTCGCTGTAAAGTGCCAGATAATTTAGCCCTGGCAGGGCTTTGATGACCGGGACCACACCCAGATGCAAACGCCCATCCAGCACCGCAACTTCAATCTCAGCGGGAGGGGCCATGCGGATATTGATCATCACTTCGGGGCCGCGTGCTTGATAGCACCAATGGCATCGGTGATATACATTTTCGGCATGGTCACCAGATTATCGGTGATGCCGATATTTAACTCCCCTTTCAAGTGTGCATGCAGGCTGTTGACCTGGGTACGGAAATCTTCCAGTGCTGACAGAAGTTGCAGGCTGTAGGCATAGACCTCGCGGCCCTCTTCTGTCAGGGAAAAGCCACTACGACCACGTTGGCACAAACGTAATGACAGGCGTTGTTCCAGATCGGACATGGCGGTACTGATAGCGGCGCGACTGATGTTCAGGTCCGCTTCTGCGGCGGCAAAACCGCCCCGTTCGACAACGTTACGAAAAATCCGCAATAAGCGGATATCGGCATCGGCTACCTGGCAGATAAGGCGGGTTTTAATGTTTTCATGCTAATGCTTTAACAGTTAAAGAGTTTTAGTTTAGCCAACCTTTTAGTTAACTAAAAGGTTAAGTAAAGATAACTAAATAAATATTTTAAAAACCTAACGTCCGGCTCACACTGGTTGCACTTATTATTACTATCGCTGTGTCGGAAACCTGTACCGGCACCTGGAGATGCCATTATGTCGGATAACAAAGCCGCTGGTTTGAGCCGTGATCAGTTAGAAGCCTACTGGATGCCCTATACCGGCAACCGTCAGTTCAAAGACAACCCGCGCATGATTGTCGGGGCCGACGACAAATACTATATCGATGCTGAAGGTCGACGTATCTTCGATGGCCTCTCTGGTCTGTGGTGCTGTGGTGCCGGTCATAACCGTCCGGAAATTGCCGAGGCGGTCAGTCAACAGTTGAAACAGCTGGATTACTCCCCGGCGTTTCAGTTTGGCCATCCGAAAGCCTTCCAACTGGCCAACCGGGTGGTGGAGTTTATGCCGGAAGGTCTGGACCATGTGTTTTTCACCGGTTCCGGGTCGGAAAGTGCCGACACCTCGTTAAAAATTGCCCGTGCTTACTGGCGCAAGAAAGGCATGCCGTCGAAAACCCGTCTGATTGGCCGGATCAAGGGCTATCATGGGGTGAATTTCGGTGGCATCAGTGTCGGTGGCATAGGCGCTAACCGTGCGCTGTTCGGTCAGGCGGTGGAAGCGGACCATCTGGCGCACACCATACTTAAAGAAAATGCCTTTACCCGGGGTATGCCGAAAACCGGCGCTGAGCTGGCCAATGAGCTGCTGGAACTGATTACCCTGCATGATGCCTCCAATATAGCCGCGGTGATAGTAGAACCTATGGCCGGTTCCGCCGGTGTTATTCCCCCGCCAGTTGGTTACCTGCAACGCTTGCGGGAAATCTGTGATCAGCACAATATTCTGTTGATCTTTGATGAAGTCATTACCGCCTTCGGACGTTGCGGCACCAAGACAGGTGCAGAAGCTTTTGGCGTCAAACCGGATATACTGAATATTGCCAAACAGATGACTAACGGTGCTGTGCCTATGGGCGCGGTGGTGGTTCGTTCAGAGATCTATACCACCTTTATGGAACAGGGTGGACTGGACTATCTGCTGGAACTGCCACATGGTTATACCTATTCGGCGCATCCGGTGGCCTGCGCGGCTGGGCTGGCGGCACTGGATCTGCTGGAAAGTGAGCAACTAATACAGCGCTCGGCCAGTATGGCGCCGGTATTTGAGCAGGCGCTGCACAGTCTGAAAGGCACTCAGCATATCACCGATATTCGTAACTATGGTCTGGCGGGTGCGTTGACTATTGCGCCGGCACCGGGTGAACCCCTGAAGCGGCCTTATCAGATAGCGATGAAGTGCTGGGATAAAGGCTTTTATGTCCGCTACGGCGGTGACACGATTCAACTCGGCCTGCCATTTACTGTGGATAAAGAAGAAATAGATTTATTGATCAATGCATTGGGCGATGCGATCAACGAAACCGAATAACCCGATTAAAGAAGTGAGACACGAATGAACCCGATTGGACACCTGATTAACGGCGAGCTGGTTACCCCCGAAGGGCGACACCAGCCTGTGTATAACCCCTCGGCCGGGTCGGCACATGCCGATGTACTGCTGGCTTCAACAGCGACAGTTGAACAGGCTATTGCCAGCGCCAAAGCGGCCTTCCCGGCCTGGCGTAACACGCCAGCGGCCAAGCGTGCCCGGGTGATGTTTCGCTTTAAGGAACTGCTGGAAGCCAATGCGGACGAGATCGTTCGCCTGATCGGACTGGAGCATGGCAAAATTTCGCACGATGCCATGGGTGAACTGCAGCGTGGTATCGAAAATGTTGAATATGCCTGCTATGCCCCGGAGCTGCTTAAGGGTGAACACAGCAAAAATGTTGGCCCAGGCATCGATTCCTGGAGTGAAATGCAGCCGCTGGGCGTAGTCGCCGGCATCACGCCGTTCAACTTCCCCGCCATGGTGCCACTGTGGATGTATCCGCTGGCGATCGTGTCAGGTAACTGTTTTATCCTCAAGCCTTCAGAGCGTGATCCCTCCTCCACCCTGCTGATTGCTCAGTTACTGCTTCAGGCGGGTTTGCCTGCTGGTGTATTGAATGTGGTCAATGGTGATAAGGAAGCTGTGGATACTCTGCTGACTCACCCAGATATAGCCGCCGTCAGCTTCGTTGGTTCCACACCGATTGCTGAGTATGTCTATCAGACGGCCTCTGCGCATGGCAAACGCTGTCAGGCACTGGGCGGAGCTAAAAACCACGCCATCGTTATGCCGGATGCCGATATGGATAACGCTGTGGAAGCACTGACGGGTGCCGCCTTCGGTTCGTCAGGTGAGCGCTGCATGGCGATCTCTGTCGCGGTAGCGGTCGGTGATGAAGCGGCCGATACGCTGGTTGCCAAGCTGCGTCAGCGGATGCAGAGTCTGAAAGTGGGCGCTTACACCGATAGCAGTAATGACTTTGGCCCATTGATCACCGAAGCCCATAAAGCCAAGGTGGAAGGCTATATTCACAGTGCTGAGGAAGAAGGTGCTGTGCTAGTGGTGGATGGCCGTAACCCGGCGGTCGGTGATGCCAGCGGCTTTTTTGTCGGTGGTACGCTGATCGATCAGGTCAAACCCGGTATGCGCTGCTACGAAGAGGAAATTTTTGGGCCGGTATTGGTGGTCGTGCGTGTGGATTCCATGCAGGCTGCGATGGATCTGATCGATGCACATGAATACGGCAATGGTACCTGCCTGTTTACCCGTGATGGTGAAGCAGCACGTTATTTCAGTGATAACATCCAGGTGGGTATGGTGGGTATTAACGTGCCTCTGCCAGTACCTGTGTCCTACCATAGCTTCGGCGGCTGGAAACGTTCGCTGTTTGGGGATCTGTTTGCCTATGGTCCGGATGGCGTGCGTTTCTACACCCGCCGCAAAACCATTACCCAGCGCTGGCCATCATCCGGTGTGCGTGAAGGGGCGCAGTTCTCCTTCCCGTCCTGAGCACTTATTTAACTGATTTGACTGATTTGATTCGCTGTTCAGAAAAACCAGTGGCCTGATTCCGCTTCAGGGATCAGGCCTTAAAGCCTTTGAGTAATTTGGGTTCCAGAGCCACACTGGTTTTGGCATCGGCAATCCATACCTGACCTTCATTGATACTGATCTGCAGCTGTAGATTACGGTCTGCCAATGCCCCTAACGCCTTGACGCTGTCATCGGTGATTTCCCAGACTTCCAGATTTTCGTAGCGTTGCAAGGCCTGCTGGTTTTGCTGCCACCAGATAGGCACACTGCGACCGCCATAGGTATAGACTTTCACTTGTCCGGCCTGCTGGCTGGCTTTACGCAGCCATTTTTCATCCACCTGACCGAAAATAATCCACAGATCGATACCGCCATGCAGATTGGGTGCCCAGAGTTCTGCCCCGCCTTCACCGCTCAGATCACGGGCAAACTCAAGCTGCTCCGACGCGTTCAGGGCAAAGGCCAGCAACCTGATCATCAGGCGTTCATCGGTTTCCGAGGGGTGTTGTGCCAGTCGCAGGGCATAATCCTGATAGTGATGTCGATCCATATCAGCGATTTGCAACTGGGCTTTAATAACCTGGGCTTTAAGCGCCATGGGTGTCCTTGTCAGCAAGTAGAGGGGGTAAGGGGCAATCGAGGCAGTCAGCTATTGCCCGCAGCAGTTCGGCTTCAGTGACACTGATCCTGCCATCATGGCTGGCACAGGTGACCAGTGCCTGCAACAGTGCGGGTTTTTGCAGTGGCCGCAGTTGTGCCAGTTTGTTCAGGTCCAGCTCCAGTTGTTTCAGTCCAGGGCGCTCTGATCTACTGAAATCATCATGTAATTGAAGCTGTGTAGCGGCTGCCTGGTAAGCCGCCGATGCCGCTGCTTGATCACTCTGGCCTGCGTGAGCAAGTAAAGTGATCAGGCGTTGCATTTCTGGGTGGCAGTCTTTCAGCTTGAAGCGTTTGGTGCTTTGACGACGGCTTTCCAGGTTGCGAATAACTATTTTACGCAACGACCATTCAAACAGACTGAACTTGTTATCGGCCCGGATTAACAGATCCATACAGGACTTGAAAGTCTGATATTGATCAGCCGTCAGCTGTTTCAGTGCGGGCAGGGCCAGGTCTGTCAGCGGCAGCCGCAGGCGCGCATCCAATGAAATCAGCGCATTCAGGTGCCGTTGTAACATAGCGTAGGTATCTGGATGAGCCTCCTGCTCAAGCTGTATCAGTTGCTGTTCACGTATCTGTGCATCATCACTGAGCAGCAGGCCGTAGATCAAAGCCCTGGCCGAGAAAGGTTCGTGTGCGGCGGCCTGTAGTTGATCATCCAGTGCTTCAAGCAGATTGTGGCATAGGCCAAATGTGCGGCATCTGGATCGCCCATCGCCGCTATGGAGTGCTGAGCCGCCTGTTGAGCATTCACGCTGCTTGCGGCCATGGCCATCGCGGCCAGAGCCGACGCTTTCCTGTCGCCTGAATCGGTCGGTTCTTGTATCGGTTCTTGTGTCATACGTTCAGGCTGCGGCAGATCGCCCTTCCAGCCAGGATCAACCCGCTTGATGCGTTCTTCCAGTGGCGGGTGGGTAGCCAGCAATGAGGTCAGGCCGGAGCTGCCGGAACTGCCGAAATACATATGGCTGAATTCATTGGCACCGGGCGCATTCAGACTGGAGCCAGCATAATGCCCACCGATTTTTTTCAACGCCCCGGCAATGCCTAGCGGGTTGCGGGTATATTGAACAGCGGAGGCATCGGCGAGAAACTCGCGTTGTCGGCTCACGGCGGCTTTGATCAGGTTACCAAAGAAAGAACCGGCATAACCGACAATCAGTAATCCAACACCGAGCAGCATCATTACCGCCGCACTCTTGTCATTACGCGAAGAGCGGACCCGGCGGAAGCGCAGGCTGCTGAGAAGAAAGCGCCCGATCAACCCCAGCAGCAAAATACCGTACAACCAGGAAATCAGACGGATATTCAGGCGCATATCACCGTGGAGTATATGGCTGAACTCATGGGCAATAACTCCCTGCAGTTCATCACGACTGAGCAGCTCTATGGCACCACGGGTAATGCCGATAACCGCATCCTGTGGGTTAAACCCCGCGGCAAAGGCATTAATGGAATCATCATCCAACAGATACACCGGGGGCACGGCAATACCCGAAGCCAGTGCCATCTCCTCTACCACATTAAGTATGCGTTTCTCGTTGGCATCGCGGGTAGCGGTATTGAGCAAGCGGCCACCGAGGGCTTCGGCCACGGTATGACCGCCACTGCCCAGCTGCATGCGTCTGAACAAGGAGCCTAGCAACACAACGGCACAGACGGCCAGAGCGATACCTGCAAGCAGTGGAAGCTGTTCAGTAGAGAGTACCTGACTGACGGGTGGCAAGGACTGTCCTTGTCCTGTAGCTCCCGCTGAGCCCTGTTGAAAATACAGAAAGGCGCCTACTGCCAGTGTCAGGGTGAGTATCAGGCTGATGACACCCAGAATAAACAGCACCACCAGCTGTAGCGTTTTGCGCTTGGCGCGGTCCTGGTGCTCAAAAAAATTCATCGGAGTTAAAAGGACACTTTAGGTGCGGCCTGAATTTCGGCGCTGTCTTCAAACACCAGCAGTGACGCATCTTCCGCATGACCAAAGGTGGTAGCAAACACCCGCTGTGGAAAACTCTGCTTGTAGGTGTTGTAAGCCATCACCGCATCATTGAAAGCCTGGCGTGCAAAGGATACCCGGTTTTCAGTACTGATCAGCTCTTCGGATAGCTGCTGCATATTTTCAGAGGCTTTCAGATCCGGATAGGCTTCCATGGTCACTTTGAGCCCACTCAGTGCACTTTGCAGTGCACCTTCTGAACTCATCAACTCACCGATGGCGGCGGCACTGCCCGGATTGGATGCCGCTGCCTGTAAACTGGCCATAGCGGTATTGCGTGCCGCAGTCACGGCTTCCAGCGTTTCCCGCTCATGCTGCATATAACCCTTGGCGGTTTCTACCAGGTTAGGTATCAGGTCATAGCGTCGTTTTAGCTGCACTTCAATCTGTGAAAAAGCATTTTCAAAACGGTTCTTCAACGCCACCAGGCGGTTAAAGATACTGATGGTATAAAAGACAACAACAGCAACAACCACAATGAAGATAATCGTAGACAGTTCCATGCGCGGTATCCTTGCGTTGGGAGTGGGTTCAGGCCATTGGCCAGGCTCGCAGCCGAGCACCAATGTGATGTCAGTATTCTTAAGCAATTGCGTGGTTATGTCCAGTCTGAGTGAGGGGTGGCTGGCAAGGCTCTACAGGGGGTAAGTTGTGTTGCTTTTCCGGGTGAGTAATACTTGACTTATATTCTATGACAATAAAGGAATTCCTGTGATTGAACATCAACCTTCACAACAACGTTTTATCATGACTGACGCGGGTATTGATGCGGTTCTGGATTATGTTATTCGTGGCACTCGGATTAATTTTACTCATACCTACGTACCGGAATCCCTGCGGGGACGAGGGCTCGCAGAACAGCTGGTGCGTGCCGGGCTGGCTTGGGCACGCGAACATGATTATCAGATTGAAGCCAGTTGCTGGTATGTGGGTAAGTTTCTGAAACGGGAAGAAGAGGATGAACAGGATGACTGATGGGGTTGTAACGGATCTGTTTATCTATCCGGTGAAGTCTAGTGCGCCGCTGCGGGTGAGCCGTGCCTGGGTGGGTCCACAGGGATTGGATGCTGACCGGCGTTATATGCTGACTGATCCCGATGGACAGTTTATTACCGCGCGACGCTATCCGGCCCTGACGCACCTGCTGGCTACCCCGGTGGGTGATGGAATGATGTTGGCGGCTGAGGGTTTTCCTGCTCTACATCTGCAACCCGCTGACTTTCCTGAAGTGTATCAAGATGTGGTGGTCTGGAAGCAGACGGTTGCCGCGCAGTCCTGTGGTGACAGCGCTAATACCTGGATTAGCCATTTTCTGGGGATAGATTGCCGACTGGTGTATTTTGGCCAGCAAAGCCATCGACCGGTTAAAGACTGTGACGATGCGCAGGTGGGTTTTGCAGATGGTTACCCGCTGTTGCTGACCTCTGAGGCCTCACTCGACTGGTTACAGACACGTTGTCCCGTGCCTGTGGATAAGCAGCAGTTCCGTGCCAATTTAGTGGTGTCCGGTAGCCTGCCGTTTGCCGAAGATGGCTGGTTGGATATTGCTATAGGTGATGTGCGTCTTAGAGTGCATTCACCCTGCGAGCGCTGTAAGTTGATTACCCTGCCTCCTGGCAGTCGGGACTTTGATCGGACACAGGAACCCTTACGGACCTTGCTGGCGCATCGACGTCTGGAGACAGGTGGTGCCATCTTTGGGCAGAATTTGCTGGTATTGCAGCCGGGCCTGATTGCTACGGGGATGAAACTGGAGGTGCTCTCAAGTAAAGCACCTCCGGTGTTGCGTGGATCATGATTGGCTGGGATCAGGCTGATTATACTCAGACCAGACGTTTATGCTTTCGTCTTTGCTGTCAAATGCCAGCACCTGATAGTGATCTTCCTTGCCGGTTTCCATACCCGGTGAGCCGTGCGGCATACCGGGTACTGTGAGGCCGGTAACGGCGGGTTTTTCACGCAGCAGGCGTAGGATATCCGAAGCCGGTACATGCCCTTCGATCACATAGCCATCTATCACAGCGGTATGGCAGGATGCCAGTTGTGGAGGTACACCCAGCTCCATTTTCTTGTTGTTCATAGCGTTCAAATTGGTGCTTTCAACAGGAATACCGGCCGCTTCGATATGCTCTATCCAGTCCTGACAGCAACCACAGGTTTCACTCTTGTAGACCTGCATGGTCGGTTCAGCCGAGCTGTTAGCACTGATCAAGATAAGCCTAAGGCACTGAGCAAGACGGTAGTAATTATTGCAAACTTGGTTTTCATCATTTTCTCCTTAACGGGTTATTGCACCAGTATACTGGCCATCATACCCAGTTCTTCATGTTCAATAATATGGCAGTGGAACATCCACTCCCCGGGCTCATTAAATACCAGGCGTAATTTCAGGCGCTGGTTTGGTAGCAAATTCACTGTGTCCCGCCAAGCGCGGTAAGCCGGTATTTGCCAAGCCCCGGCTGCATCCTGTTCGGCAACCACCTGAAAATGGGTACCGTGAATATGGAAGGGATGGTCCATATGTGAATTGTTGAAAACCTCCCATTCCTCAAGCTGTCCGACCTTGCCGGTAAACATGATCCGGCCGGGGGTAAAGGATTCGCCATTGATTAGAAATTCAATCGGGGGACGCCCTGTCATAATGCCTGCGGGGCTATGCTGACCCTGGTTGCCGTGCATGCTATGCCCGCCATGGCCTTGGGGGCTAGTGGTACTTTCCTGATTGTGACCCATTGATGACATAGCATGGCCAGGCATGACCTCAGACAGCTCTAACAGACGATGGACTTCGGCTTCTGCCAAGGGCTTAATCTCAGTCAAGCGTTGTGGCAGTGCAATTGCCGGGGCCCGAGTGGCCGCGTTGGTTGCCAGGGTCATCAGGGTTTCTGTTGTCAGGTAGTGTGCCGGTCTCGGTCCCATCCAGTCGCGGTCATAAGGGAGTGTTTGCAGCGCAAAGGATTGGTTGGGCTCATGACTGAGCTTGATCAACATATCACAGCGCTGGCCGGGAACCAGTAGCAGTTCCTCCAGCTCCACTGGCTGCTCCAGATAACCGCCGTCGGTACCGATGAGTTGTATAGTGTGCTTGTCCAGTGCCAGACGCAGGTAGCGTCCGGCACAGGCGTTGATCATCCGTAGCCGCAGGGTGCTGCCAGGTGCCAGCTCCAGTTTAGGATTACGCTGGCCATTCACCAGCAATATATCCCCCTCTCGACCGTTCACCCAGTCTACATGGGTATGTGGGGCAACCTGTCCCTGAGCGTCCAGGCGTAAGTCGGTTACCATCAACAAATAGCTGGGTAGCGCAGGCATGGGGTCCTGGTAGGGTTTTACCAGAAAGGCAGCCGCCATGCTGTGTGCGATCTGGTCGGCCAGGTATGCATGTGGATGGGGGTGAAACCAGTGCAGTCCTGCGTCACCTGGTTTCACCTGAAAGCGGTAAGTCCGACTCTGATGCGGGGCTATCAGGTCATGCGGACCACCATCTTCCGAGTTTGGAACTTTCAGGCCATGCCAGTGCACCGTCGTTGGTTGGTGCAGGTGGTTGTCCACCTGGACTTCCACATGATCCCCTTCGGTTACCTGGATCAGCGGGGTGATCTGGTTATTATACAGCCAGAGTTGTGTTTTCTCCGGCCCGGTTAGCTCGACCGGCGTCGCAGCAACGCTGAGTCTGGCTTTAAAAACATTACCGCTGGCCAGATTCTCTATTTCAGGTAGCTGCCTTAGGGGCAGGTGTTCTGGTAGTTGGCGTATTTTAAGATCAACACCAGAACCCTGGTGGTGTTTGGACATGGCAATTGAGGCAAGCGGTGTCAGGGTTAAAAGTCCCAGCGCACCCAGGCGCATAAAGTCTCGACGTATCATAGTGTTCAGCCTTTTCAGAGGTAAGGTCAGATCTGTTTACCGGGTCTGAATCAGCTTTTGGGCGGACGTTCTAAACGCTGGGTCGTTTCACTGCCCTGATGGCTTAGATAATATTGTTTCCATGCCAGTGGTGGTTCGTCGGTACTGCTGATGGTCAGGTTAACCGCTGCACAAGTACTGCATTGCAGGCAACCCTCCCCCTGACATATATCAGTCACGAGTGTGCCTGAGTCTGGCTGGGTAGATTCGGAAAACTGAGTGGAGGAGTACTGTGCATCACAAGGATGCGCTGTTACCTGGTGATGTTCAGTAGCCAGGGGCGAGGCAGCAACAAGGTTGGCTGGAAACATGGCAATAACAAGCAACAGCAGCATAAGGCTACCGATGTACTTGTGTAATAATTGCCGTTTGGGTTGCATGCGTTACCCTGATTAATAAGTTGATGCACTAATAAGACGACAAACAGAGTTAATAGTTCATGATTAAATTAGCCAACAAGCGTCGATCAGTTGGATGGTGAGCAGGATATCTGCTCACGAATAATCAGAGGCGCTGTAACTATTTTTGGATAATAGGAAAACGTCGCATAACATCTTCGGCGCTGATTGCAGCGGCAAAAAGATACCCCTGACCTGATGGACATCCCAGCTCATGCAGCACATTGCATTGCTCCTGAGTCTCTATCCCCTCTGCTACTGCCGAGAGATTCAAAGTATCGGCCATCGCAGGATGGTCCGGGCGATGGCCCGATCATCCTGACAGGAGGCTACCTCATCGACGAAGTTGCGATCAATCTTGAGTTCATCTATCGGAAAGCGACGTAAATGCGCCAATGATGAGTAGCCCGTGCCAAAGTCATCGATACTTACCCGCAGTCCCATATCCTTGAGTTTGCGCAATATTTTTTGGGCCTGTTCAGGGTCGACCATTAACGCTGTCTCGGTCAGTTCAATAACCAGACTTTCAGGAGCGAGCCGGTATTTTTCCAGCAGATTTCGCATGGATAGTGGAATATCACCACGGCGAAACTGCTCTGCCGAAACATTGATCGAAATCCTGGGTAACCCGTAGCCCTGCTCGATCCATGCGGCTGCTTGACGGCAGGCGTTTTCGGCCACCCACTCTCCTACTACATTGATTAGACCGGTTTTTTCTGCCAAGGGGATAAACTTGTCGGGTGGGATCAAACCCAGTACCGGATGCTGCCAGCGCAACAAGGCTTCAACACCGATCAACTCGCCGCTACTCAGTGCCAGTTGTGGCTGATAAAGCAGAAACAACTCATCCCGCTCAATTGCCAGGCGCAGACCATTTTCCAGTTGCAGACGTTCATCTGCCGATTTTTTCAGGTCGCTGGTAAAGAAACAGTGGGTGCATTTACCTACATCCTTGGCCTTGTACATGGCGCCATCAGCGTGCTTGAGCAGGGTGTCTGCATCATCGCCATCTTCAGGAAACAGGCTGATCCCGATGCTCGCGCTAATATGGATCGCCTGCCCAGACAAGGAGATAGGGGTTGCCAGGGCAGTTGCAATACGCCCTGCGGTGATCTCGGCTTCTGTTGCAGTAGCACCTTCCAGTAACAGGGCAAACTCATCACCGCCAAAACGCGCTACTGTATCGGCACCCCGGACACAGTCACGCAAACGAATCGCCACTTCCTTGAGCATGTCATCACCGGCTTGATGGCCGAGTGAGTCATTGATTACCTTGAAGTTATCCAGGTCGACAAAGAAAACTGCCGCACGGGTGTTCTGATCACGCCGTGCTCTCATCACCATCTGATGTACACGATCAAGGAAAAGGCCGCGATTGGGAAGTGAGGTCATCTCATCGTGGGTTGCGAGGAACTCGATACGGTGCTGAGACTCCTTGATCACAGTGATATCGCTGAAAATACCCACATAGTTGATGATCTTGCCGTCAGGGTTGTGCACCGTATTCACGGTCAGCCATTCGGGATAAAGTTCACCATTTTTTCGCTTGTTCCATATTTCGCCTTGCCACCAGCCATGCTCCTGCAGGGTATCCCACATAGTCTGGTAGAACTCCTTGTCATGACGACCAGAGTTGAGTATAGCTGGTGTTTTACCTAATACTTCTGCAGCCGCATAACCGGTGACCTTGGTGAAGGCATCATTCACAGTCAGAATTGTTTGTGATGTATCAGTGACAACAATCCCTTCACCGGCCCGGTCAAAGACCCGTGCGGCCAGACGCAACTGCTCTTCAGCATGTTTGCGTGAGGTGATATCGATGGACTGGGTGCAGATACTCTGAATAACTGCATCGGCATCAAATAACGGGAAGCGTACTGACATCAGATAATGCTCGCCATCGATCAAATCGATCACATCTTCAGATTCAACTGACGCGGCCTTGCGAGCCACATCCAGGTCGCGGCTACGTAATTCATCGGATATTTTGGCAGAAAAGAGCTGAGCATCGGTTTTGCCTATGACATCCTGGGCATGCAGACCAAACACTTTTTCAAACTGGGCGTTAACAAACTCATACCGTCCTGTCAGATCCTTGAGAGTGATGATCGTTGTGGAATTATTCATAATCGCCATCAATTGCTGACGACTCTCGCTGATCTCCCGCTCCTGATTCATCTGTTCGGTTTGATCCATCAAAACGATAATGGCACCACGCGTACCGGCTAGCAGCGTTTTCTCATAGGGTGCGATGTGTAGCAGGTAGTGGCGATCATTGGTGTAAATCGGTTCTTCAATGCTGATATTGTCTTCTATAGCCAGATTGACCCATGCCGAGATATCTTTCATGCCTTTCGGTAAACGCAGGGACGGGATAGCCTGGCCTATGGATTTGCCCACCAGCGAAAAGACATCCGCAGCAGGACTGTTGAAGCGGGTCAGCTCCATAGCCGCATTACAGACCAGAATTGGGAAGCCGACACTGTTCTGGATTTTTTCCAGATCATTCAACGCTTCAGCTAACTCGGCGGAACGAAGCTGCAACTCATCATTTACAGTTGTCAGCTCTTCGTTAGTCGACTGTAATTCCTCATTAGAAGATTCCAGTTCTTCATTAGATGATTGCAGCTCCTCATTGGCAGCCTGAACCTCTTCATTAAGCGCTTGCATCTCCTCATTTGAGGTTTCCAGCTCTTCAATAACAGTTTGCAGGCGTTCGCGGGTAATGTTCAGCTCATCTTCAAGCACCTTGATGTCGTGGCCCTCCTTAGCACCATAAGTCAGTGCTGATTGGGGATCAGGTGCTTGAGGCTCAGTTGTGGGTTCAAAGCAGACCAGAAAAAAGGTATTGGTAACCCCCTGTTCCAGAGGGTGTACTGCCATTCGAGCATGGATCATCCCGTCCGGGATCTTGATTCCGTAAGGACGCCCGTAGGCAGCATTTAACTTGTGTTCTACCTGATGAACCAGTAGTTGCAGGTCGGTACGGTATTCCTGCTTGATTAACTGCTGCAGATTGGTGCTGGGCCTGCCTGCACCGATAGACAGGTAGGGCGACACATCCCCATGGATATGCTGAATCTCATAACTGGAATTGATCAATACGGCCGGCGGGATATAGTGCTTGATCGCTACATCCAGCAAGCGCTGCTCGCTGTCCGAAGAGCGGGGCATATTCGAACTCTGGCGGCGCACATCCGGCAGCCGGAAGCTGGTGGAAAGCAAACGCCCCTCACCCGCTTGACGACGGAACAGGTGGGCCGATTTGTCTGCTGGTGTAAACAGGTTTTCCTGGTGGGCGATTCCTTCGGATTTGCCGAGAAAAAGCAGCGCCCCCGTTCGTAAGCCATAGTGGAAGGTTGATAGTACTTTGGCTTGCAGGTCCGCATTAAAATAGATCAGCACATTACGACAACTGACCAGGTCAAGACGCAGGAATGGAGGGTCCTGAATAATATCCTGTCGTGCTACTACCACCATCTCACGCAGGGTTCGGGAAATTTCAAAGTGATTACCTGTAGAACGGGTAAAATAACGATTCAACAGCTCATCATCCATGTCATTGAGCACTGTTTCGTTATAGGAACCACGCCGCGCAATAGCCAGGGCATTCATGTCAATATCGGTGGCAAAAATCTGAATACGGTAATGCACCAGATTTGGTCCCAGCAGCTCGGCAAGCAGGATGGCCAGGGTATAGGCCTCTTCTCCTGTCGCGCAACCGGCAACCCAAAGACGGATCTCGTCACCCGGCTGCTTTTCCTGCAGCATGGCTTGTAAGGATGTTCGTAAAACCTCAAAGGCTTCGCGATCACGAAAAAAGGCGGTCACCGAAATCAGGATATCCTTACATAATCTGTCTAATTCATCCGTGTCGCTTTCAACCAGAATAAGATAATCTTCCAGTGAACTTACGCGGCGTGCTGCAAGACGGCGTTCAATACGCCGGATAACCGTGCCTTCCTTGTATCCGCCAAAATCGATGTGGGTATGCTGCTTGACCTTTATTAATAGCTTTTTCAGGGAGGTCGCGGCAGTTGCCGGTTTGGGAGTAAGTGAAACGGCACCGTGGGTGCGGGTGATCAGGGCAATTTCGTTGGCAATCGATTCCGGGGGTAATACGGCATCGGTACAGCCGGTATCAATTGCCGCCTGGGGCATGCCAGAGTATTTGGCTGTACCGGGTTCCTGGGCAAAGGTAAATCCACCAGCCGCTTTAATCTCGCGTAATCCTGCCGCTCCGTCTGATCCTGTGCCGGAAAGGATCACACCAATAGCATCCTCGCCTTTACCATTGGCGAGAGAAGTAAAAAAGGTATTTACCGAGGGACGAGGCAGGGTTTGGCGCGGGCCTTCAATTAGTGAGAACTGGCCAGCTTTCAGCATCACATTGTGACTTGGAGGCGTTACATAAATAGTGTCTGCCTGGGGGGTTACACCGTCTTCGATCTCCAGTACCGCCATGGCTGTTTCACGCCCAAGCAGCTGTGCCATCATACTGCGGTGGGTAGGTGAAAGGTGCTGAATCACCACATAACTGGCACCAAGATCTGTGGGTAGTGCACTGATCAGATTGGTTAGTGCTTCAAGCCCACCGGCGGAGGAACCAATACCGACAATATAGGGACGTTTACCCGCCACGACCCTTGTTTCCGGCTTGTTTCCGCTCTTGTCGGCTCGCTTTTTTGCTGCAGTAGCCTTGCCGTGAATTAACTTATTATCTACTGCGTTTTGTTTTGTTGTCATTCAGCAGTTCTCAATAAAACCATCTTGTCCTTTCGCTGGAATAAGAAACTTACCTAAGACCGCAAAAGCCCCCAAATTACGTCACAAGCTACATGGATATTGTTTCAATCCTACACATTATATGGGTGAATTGCCACGAATAAGGCGAAGAGGCAAGAGCCATGATACTAAAGCACTATCCGGGAAAAGATTTGACTGAACTATGCGTGATAACAGGGTCATACTCTAGAGTTAACAACGGCTGGTGTGTTTGAAAACCTTATGGAGTTACTCTGGCTTGCGAGACTGGCTTAGCTATAGAAATTTGAGAGGCTTGTGTAAGGTATTTGCATAAGTGCCGACCCATACAGTACATCTACACAGAATAAGGTACCGGTTATGAGTAAAAAAATAGGGCTGCTGCTGATACTGTTGGCCTCTGGCCTAGTGATCTGGCAGCTCGGCTGGCTGGAGGTTTTGAGCTTTGACAACCTGAAGCGACAGCAGAATGAACTGATTGCACTGCGTGATGCCAGGCCTGTATTGCTTAGCCTGGTGTATTTTCTGATCTATGTCGGTGTGACCGCCCTGTCTTTGCCGGGAGCGGCGATTATGACTCTGGCTGGAGGGGCGGTTTTCGGACTGGGCTGGGGGTTTTTGTTGGTATCTTTCGCTTCCACACTGGGCGCTACGCTGGCGATGCTGGTGTCACGCTTTCTGTTACATGATTGGGTGCGGCAGCGTTTCAGTCGTCAGATGCAAAAACTCGATAGCGGGATTCAACGCGAAGGTGCGTTTTACCTGTTTGCCTTACGCCTGGTACCCGCAGTGCCTTTCTTCGTACTGAATCTGGCCATGGGCCTGACGCAGATGAAAGTCTGGACGTTCTGGTGGGTCAGTCAACTGGGGATGATCGCCGGCACTCTGGTGTATGTGAATGCGGGCACGCAGCTGGCGCAGATCAGCGCTCCCGGTGATGTGCTCTCACCGGGGCTACTGGGTGCTTTTGTGCTGCTAGGCATTTTTCCTATAGTGGCTAAGCGAGTACTTACAATCATAAAGAATCGAAAGTCTATGGCAGTTTGGACCAAGCCTCGTCAGTTTGATACCAATCTGCTGGTGATTGGTGCTGGTAGTGGGGGACTGGTCGCGGCTTATATTGCGGCAGCGGTTAAAGCCAGGGTGATCCTGGTGGAAAAACACCAGATGGGGGGGGACTGCCTGAATACCGGTTGCGTACCGTCTAAAGCCTTGATTCGCACCGCCCGCTTGGCTCAGGAAATGCGTGAAGCGGAGCGCTTCGGTATAACCCCGCATACGCCCGATATAGATTTCAAAGCGGTGATGCAGCGCGTGCATAAGGTGATCGAAACCATTGAGCCACATGATTCGGTTGAACGTTTTCAGGGCCTCGGTGTGGATGTTCGTCAAGGTACCGCCACACTGGTTAGCCCATGGGAAGTCGATATTCGCTACCCTGATGGCAAAGTCGAGCGGGTGTCCTCTCGCGCTATTATTCTTGCGACTGGAGCCGAACCGCTGCTGCCTGATTTAGCGGGGCTGGCAGACATAGATTATCTGACCTCTGAAAACCTCTGGTCGCTGGACACCCTGCCACAACGGTTATTGGTACTGGGTGGTGGCCCCATAGGCTGTGAGTTGAGTCAGGCTTTTCAGCGTCTGGGGTCTCAGGTGATTCAGGTAGAACGGGGTGAACGGATCATGCCCCGTGAGGATGCCGATGCCAGTGAAGCGGTGATGATGAAGTTGCGCAGTGAAGGGGTTGATCTGCGTCTGAATCATCAAGCGCTGGCTGTTGAAACCGATGCGCAAACAGGTCAGTCGTACTTGCTGGTTAAAAATGCCACTGGCGATGAAGAGCGTATCGGGTTTGACCGGCTGCTGCTTGCCGTGGGGCGCAAGCCGCGGCTGCATGGCTATGGACTGGAGACCCTGGGGTTACTTCCGGATCAGGCCAAGGGTATTGATACCAACAGCTATCTGCAGACGCTCTATCCCAATATCTATGCCTGCGGTGATTTGATCGGTCCTTATCAGTTTACCCATGCGGCTTCACACCAGGCCTGGCATGCCACAGTGAATGCCCTGTTCGGTGAGTTTAAGCGTTTTCCGGTGGATTACACCTACCTGCCCTGGGCTACGTTTACCGATCCTGAAGTGGCGCGGGTTGGGTTGAATGAACAGGACGCGAAGGCTCAGGGAGTTGCCTATGAGGTAACTCATTATGCTCTGGACGATCTGGATAGAGCCATTGCTGACAGCCAGGCCTATGGCTTTATTAAAGTTCTGACACCACCGGGTAAAGACAAAATCCTCGGGGTGACCCTGGTGGGACCGCATGCCGGTGATTTGATAGCTGAGTTTGTGCTGGCGATGAAACATGGGCTGGGTTTGAATAAACTGCTCGGCACTATCCATATTTATCCAACCCTGACTGAGGGCAATAAATTTGCCGCAGGTAACTGGAAAAAAGCCCATGCGCCGCAGCGAGTGCTGGCCTGGTTGCAGCGTTATCATGTCTGGCGCAGACGTTAGGGGTAAAGGCATCACCCGGTTAGTTTGTTATAGTGGGGCCGCTTTAATGGCGGGTCTGGTTAATTTATAAGGAGACGACAGGTGTCAAAGTTTGCTGAAGATCTGGGTATGCAATGGCCTATTATTCAAGCACCTATGGCGGGTGTTCAGGGTAGTGATCTGACCCTGGCGGTTTCCGGGGCCGGGGGTTTGGGATCCCTGCCCTGCGCCATGCTTACCGCCGATAGCCTGGCTGCAGAGTTAAGCCGCATCAGCACGGCAACCACGCGACCCTACAATGTAAATTTTTTCTGTCATGCGCAGCCTGCGCCGGATGCCGCGACACAAGCTCGCTGGCAGCAGGCACTGTTACCCTATTATCGTGAGTTAGAGCTTGGGCAAGAGGTTATTCAAGCTGGCGCCGGACGTACACCTTTTAATGCCGATACAGCCGCGCTACTGAGTGAATTTAAACCACCGGTTGTCAGCTTTCATTTTGGTTTGCCCGATGAACGGCTGTTAGAGCAGGTGCGTAGCTGGGGCAGCAAGATCCTCTCCAGTGCCACCACCCTGGAGGAAGCCTTGTGGCTGGAAGCACGTGGTGTGGATGCGGTGATTGCCCAGGGGCTTGAGGCCGGTGGTCATCGCGGAATGTTCCTGAGCGATGACCTGAGCACGCAAACCGGTTTGTTCGCCCTGCTGCCGCAGTTGGTAGATCGTCTTAACACCCCGGGTGATTGCCGCCGGTGGTATCGCCAGCCCGGCCGGGGTCAAGGCGGCACTGGCGCTGGGGGCGACAGGTGTGCAGGTGGGTACGGCCTATCTACTCTGTCCTGAAGCCAATACATCCGCCCTGCATCGACAGGCGCTAGCGTCTCCCGAGGCTGTGCATACGGCTCTGACTAATGTGTTTTCCGGNCGCCGGCGCGCGG
>NZ_JRLB01000028.1 GCF_000764495.1 Nitrincola sp. A-D6 | reverse complement strand
TTGGGGCATTTCCGGAAATGGTCGGTCGGAGAAACCCTTGCTCGGATCAGCGAAACAGACACAATACGGGCTTTCCTTGTAGGCACCACAACAGGCGTTCTCCTCGACCTGATCTTCGTTTTTATTTACATTGCGGTTTTACTGATGCTTTCGGTGCCGCTAACGCTGATCATATTAGTAGCACTGCCCATACAAGTTTTGATTTATGTCTGCTTTGGCCCTTTTCTTCGTCGCAGGCTTCGAGTTCAGTTCGATGCTGGTGCGGCACATCAGACCCAAATGGTTGAAAATATATCTGGTATTGCCGCCGTCAAAGCGCTAAGTGCCGAGAACAAGATGTTACAGCGGCTTGATGACACACTACAGGCAAGTTTGAATGCCAGTTATCGCGTTGGCCTTCTTAATATATGGAACGACAAACTGCTTTTAATTGTACAAAAGGCAATCACCATCAGCATCATCTATTTCGGTGCACATCTTGTTTTTGCAGGGGAGTTGACACTCGGTGAATTGATTGCATTTCACTTGGTTGCCGAAAAAGTTACGGGACCGATTCAGAACTTTGCTCGTTTATGGGAAGGTTGGCAGGAAATACGTGTATCGCGACAGCGTTTAGGAGATATTGTCAATACTCCGGTTGAACCATTCAATAGCCTTCCAAAACTACCAGGAAACATTAAAAGTATTTTAGAGTTTCGTGATGTGGATTTTGCTTATATACCCTCGGTTCCCATCATAAATCAGTTTAACTTCACAGCAGAGCCGAACACGCTGACTCTTATTGTAGGCCCTTCTGGCATAGGCAAGTCCACCTTCGGTCGGCTTGCCTCCGGAATTGAATTTCCCAATTCCGGAGAAGTGATGCTGGGCGGTGAAAATATCGCGCAATATGAGCCGCATGACGTTAGGACAAAAATATCCTATGTACCTCAAGAGCCTTACTTATTTTCCGGTACATTGCGCGAAAACCTCACATTAGGAGATGACTCTGCAACAGACAAAGTGATCGAACGAGCTCTTCGGATTTCGGCGGCTGAAAGCCTTGTGTCACAACTTCCATTTGGCCTCAATACTGATGTTGGAGAGCGTGGAGCAGCACTATCTGGGGGGCAAAGGCAAAGAGTCGCTATTGCAAGAGCGCTGGTCCGAACTCCCAAGGTGATTATTCTTGATGAGCCAACGAGTGCGTTGGATGGTGCATCTCAGCGCCGTATGGCCGCTGAGCTTCAGGCATTAAAGCAGAAAGTGACGCTGATCATCATCACACATAATCCAGAAATTTTTGAGAACCCAGATCAAATCGTTGATTTTGAGGCGTTTGGATGAGTACTACTTCTGAGCAGATGAATATTAAGTCACCCACTCTTCACCTGACAATTCTTATAACGATATTAGTATTTGTAACTATTCTAATTATCTCATTTGTTTTTAAGATTGAAGTTGTAGCCAAAGGGCAAGGACGAATCCTTCCAATCAGCCGTGTCCAGGTTGTTCAACCGGAATTTTCAGGCCGTATTGCTGCTATCCATATTAATAATGGTACCTTGGTTGAACAAGGTCAGTTGCTGATTGAGTTTGACCCAACTGACGCTATTTCTGAGCTAGGTACTATAAAGGCAGAAAAGAGCCGTTTACAGATCGAAATGGCGCGGGTTCAAGCTATGGTAGAAGCGCTCGGTGTAAATCCAGAAATGGCGGGGTTTACCAACCGAGCGCTTGGACTCTATTCAGTTCCTTCAGAATTAGCTAGACATCCCTTTGCCGAAGAACAGCGTGAGTTACTTATAGCTAATATCAACAGCTTCTTGAAATCAATAGAACAGGTCGATGCTCGTGTAGAAAGCTATCGTAGTTCCGAGGAGGTAACTAATGCTAAAGTCGCGCACGTGAGCGCCATGCTTGATATTCAATCTGAACGCTTACAAGCAGCTGAACGATTGTTAGAACAGGGAACAATTAGCCGATTCGCATTCCTTGATGTGCAGGAAGCTTTTACCGAACTAGAAAGGCAGAGAGAAGTTTACCTAAGTGAACTGAGACAAAAGGTTTCAGAAAGAACTGCACTTGAAAGTGAGCGGCAGGGAATTATTGCCAATCTTCGTAGCTCTCAGCTCGACAGAAAGGCTCAGATTGACGCGCGCTTAGCAACCCTAGCTGAACAGGAGCGTGTTGCAATACGTCGGGTAGGGGCTGCTAATCTGAAAGCACCAGTCACTGGAATAGTTGATCAGTTGGCAATCTTTACTGTAGGTGGCGTTGCTCAAGCGGGCAATGAGCTACTTCGAATTGTTCCAACCGAGGTAGAAGTGGAGGTTGAAGGAAGATTTTCGAACCAGGACATTGGCTTTATGGAAGTCGGACAGCAAGCAAACATACGGCTTGATGCGTATCCCTCAGAGCGATTTGGATTTTTACAGGGTGAGATATTAGATATAGCGGCAGATTCGAGTGAGGTTCAAGATGGTCAATGGTACTATCCAGTACGTATATCACCAAGTGAGAATTATCTTGAGTTTGGTACTAACCGTTTTCCACTCCGACCCGGTATGACAGTTACGATCTTCGTAACAACTGATACCCGACGCTTAATTAGTTATTTCTTTGCGCCAATTGTGGCGACTATCCAGAATGCACTTGGAGAGCGTTAAATAGATCAGGGTAGTAGATAGTATCATCTCAGGAAATCTGGTTTGTAAGCGGTGTATGATCAGCTCTGGGATCATTGTATCGATCTATTCCAAAGGAACCGGTTGATACCCTTCAGCCATCAATCTGAAGATACCACCTTCAATATTGATCACTTGTTGTTGTAAATGCGGTTCCAGCAAACCGGATAACTGCTCGGTACGGTTACCGGTTCGGCAGATCAAGGCGACAGGACGATCATCGAGAAGTGGGGCGAGCTCCTGCAAAAAGAGGCGTGATGCGGTAATGGGAATGGCACCTTCAACAATCCCGGTTTCTTGCCATTCATGCGGCTCGCGTATGTCAATAAGCAGCACATCCATCGCTTTGAGCTCATCAGCAGAGGGGGCAATAGACTCAAATGCCAGTGCTGGCAGCGCCAGTAAGCTGATCGAAAACGCAGTGAAAATAGCCGTGATATATTGCATAAATTGAGTGTAATCCATAAAGCCTAATACATGTAAGTATTTAACAGAAACTTGACTCTGGAACAATATGTCCATATTCTTGGAAGTATGGATATGAAGAATGCAATTGAGAGTTTTGCAGCGCTTTCACAAGAGACTCGTCTGAAGGCATTTCGCTTGCTGGTTCAGCATGAACCGGACGGCTTGCCTGCGGGTGAGATCGCCAGACAGCTTAACGTGCCGCACAACACCCTGTCGGCGCATTTGTCGGTGCTTTCACAAGCGGGGTTGGTTATTTCTCAACGTCAGAGCCGTTCGATTATCTATCGAGCAGATTTAAGTCATATGCGCACAATGATTCAGTTTTTGGCACGTGACTGCTGTGGTGGTCATCCGGATGTGTGCGAGTCATTGGCATCTTGTTTAGATGACAGCTTTGCTGCAGCAAATAATTTTTAGTGAAACTCTACACCATGATCTATGACAATTTGATGAAAACAGGAGTGACAAGATGAATGCTCAAGATAACGCTGATGCTCCAAGCACTGTAGAAGGTATGGGGCTATTCGAGCGTTTTTTGACGCTTTGGGTAGCATTAGCGATAGTGGTGGGCATATTGCTGGGTCAGTTTGCGCCAGCTATTCCCGAAACCCTGTCACGCTTCGAGTATGCGCAGGTCTCCATTCCGGTAGCGATACTCATCTGGGCGATGATCTTTCCGATGATGCTGCAGATAGATTTCAGTTCCATCGTCGGTGTGGGTCGTCAACCTAAAGGCTGATAGTCACCACGACAGTCAATTGGCTGATCAAGCCTTTCACCATGTTTGCCATTGCCTGGTTTTTCCTGATGGTGGTCTTTGAACCATTGATTCCTGAAGATATGGCACGTGAATACCTGGCGGGGGCTATCCTTTTGGGAGCTGCGCCCTGTACCGCTATGGTGTTTGTCTGGAGTTATCTGACCCGCGGTGATGCCGCCTATACGCTGGTACAGGTAGCGATCAATGATTTGATCATGCTGTTTGCTTTCGCACCCATCGTGGTTTTTTTGCTGGGTGTATCCAATATTCAGGTGCCTTGGGATACGGTGATCCTGTCCGTCGTGCTGTATATCGTGATTCCGTTGGGCGCAGGCTATCTGACGCGCCGATGGGTGATTCAGCGTCATGGTATTGAGTGGTTTGATGGCGTATTTATGAAACGCCTGGCTCCTGTTACTCCGATAGGTTTAATTATAACTTTGGTGCTGTTATTCGCGTTTCAGGGCGATGTCATTGTTGCTAATCCATTACATATTTTACTTATTGCTATTCCATTGACTATTCAAACATTTCTGATCTTTTTTATCGCCTATGGCTGGTGTAAAGCTTGGAAATTACCGCATAACGTGGCGGCCCTGCGGGATGATCGGTGCGAGTAATTTCTTCGAGTTGGCGGTTGCGGTCGCTATAGCGCTATTCGGCCTGCAATCCGGTGCTGCTTTGGCAACCGTTGTTGGTGTATTAGTTGAGGTACCAGTGATGTTGGCTCTGGTGCGTATTGCCAACAAGACACGTCATCATTTTCCTGTTGTGGACAAGGCAGGGGCTTGAGTCATGCTAATTATGCATGGATAGCCATTCAAAAAACTGAATATAAGGAGTCAACGCATGTTTAAACATATTTTGGTCGCTGTAGATTTTTCTCCAGCTTGGCCTTTACTCAAACAACGACTCGAAAGCCTTTCTGCCTGGGGAGCTGAGCAGATGACACTGATCTATGTTCTCAGCTCACGCTATCCGGCTACGCCTGAAGAAACTCACCGGCCTTACTATGAGGCAAAACTGGCTGAATTGATCAGTGACTTGAGTTCTTTGGGGGTGAATGTTGATAGCCGGGTTCTCAGTGGTGAACCCGGTGCTGTGCTTACCGAGACAGCCCAAACCTTGAAGGCAGACTTACTGCTAATGGGCTGCAGGGGCCACAATCGCCTGCATGAGTTTTTTCTCGGTAGTACGGCACTGGATGCAGCCCGACTGACTAAATGTCCACTGTGGCTTGAGCCTGTTGCCGAAGACCAGATTAGCACAGATTTTGATCTTCTGATGCTGGCGACAGATGGCTCCAGCCTGGTTGCGGGTGCTGAAACTCTGACCGGTAGGCTTGCTCCGCGCTTTCAACGATGTATGGCCGTGACTGCTGCCTGTGCATCAGAGGGTTGCGAGCGTGAAATTGCCGATGCGCAGAGCCATTTGGACAAGCTTGCCGGGTGCATAGAGGGACTGGAAACAAAAATTCTTAACGGCGATCCACGTCGTGTCATCGTCTCTGAAGCTAAGCATGAGGGAGCCGATTTGATTGTAATCGGCAAACGCGGGCGCAACCCTATTCAGGAGTTTGTGCTTGGCAGTAGCGCTGAGGCCATTTCCCGTGAAGCGCATTGTGCTGTTCTGATCGTGCCAAACACGCTTGGTTAATATTGATTAACATTGATTATATATTGAATAGGATGTTATCTGATGACACAAATTACCGTTTATGACCCACCCATGTGTTGCTCTACCGGCGTATGTGGCACTGATGTTAATCAGCAGCTGGTAGATTTTGCTGCCGACCTGGACTGGTTAAAAAGCCAGGGAATATCCGTTCGACGCATTAACCTGAGTCAGGAGCCTGCCGAGTTTATTAACAACGAAGAGATTAACAGCCTGATGCAAGCCTCTGGGGGCGATGATCTGCCCGCAATTCTTGTCGATGATCGACTGGTCTGTAAAGCCTGTTATCCGTCGCGCAGCAACTGGCTTATGGGGCAATATCAGCACAGAGGGCCAGGTTAACAACCAACAGAAGTCGACTTGCTGCGCATCCGAAACTAAAACCTCCTGTTGTGGGGAATAAAAATCCATGTTTAAAAACCTGCCAAAATTTGTATTTTTTACAGGCAAAGGTGGGGTAGGTAAAACCTCCTTAGCCTGTGCGACGGCTGTTGATCTGGCGGATGCTGGCTTGCGGGTGTTGTTGGTCAGTACCGACCCGGCTTCCAATGTGGGTCAGGTGTTTGGTACGGACATAGGCAATCACATCACGCAAATTGGCCAGGTGTCCGGGTTGGAAGCTCTGGAAATTGATCCAGAAGCCGCTGCGGAAGACTACCGAGAGCGTATTATCGGTCCTATTCGCAGCACGCTTCCTGAAAAAGCTCTGAATAGCATCAAAGAGCAATTATCGGGTGCTTGTACAACAGAAATTGCTGCGTTTGATGAATTCACGGCACTGCTGACTGATCCTGAATTGATCGAGCGTTATGATCACATTGTTTTTGATACCGCCCCTACCGGCCATACCATCCGTTTACTTAAGCTGCCGGGTGCCTGGAGTGGCTTTCTGGAAACCGGCGGTGATGCATCCTGCCTGGGACCTTTGGCGGGGTTGGAAAAGCAGCGTGAACGTTATGCGGCGGCGGTAAACAGCCTGTCGAATGCGGACATGACCCGAATGATACTGGTGGCCAGGCCGCGTACCAGCTCATTGGCTGAAGCTGCCAGAACGCATAGGGAATTGGCCGATATTGGCATTCGTAATCAGCAGTTGGCGATCAATGGCTTAATGCCTGATGAAGCCCTGGATGATGCACTGGCTGTCAGTATGATCCATCGGGAGCGTAGCGCTATTGACGCCATGGATGCTGATCTTGCCAATCTGGTCAGGCATTATACCTATCTGCGCCCTGAAAACCTTGTGGGTGTCGATGCTTTACGCCGAATGAACCAGCCCCTCAACACGTTACAAGCGACTGCCAGCCATCAGGTTATGACGGATTTACCCTCCTTGTCTGAGATGATTGACGGCCTTGAAGAGGCGGGTAAAGGTCTTATCATGACCATGGGTAAAGGCGGTGTTGGCAAAACCACCATCGCCGCAGCGGTTGCGGTAGAGCTGGCCATGCGCGGGCATGAGGTTCTGTTAACTACTACTGATCCCGCGGCGCATCTTCACGACACACTGGCGGGCGATGTAGCTAATCTCAGCGTCAGTCGCATAGATCCTGCGGTTGAAACTCAACGCTACCGTGATCAGATTATGGCATCACGTGGGGCCAGTCTCGATGCTCAAGGCCGTGCCATGCTGGAAGAGGATCTGCGCTCACCCTGTACGGAAGAAATTGCAGTATTTCAGGCCTTTTCCAGAACCCTACGAGAGGCCAGTCGCAAATTTGTGGTGATGGATACCGCACCCACTGGACATACTCTGTTATTACTGGATGCCACTGGCTCTTATCATCGCGATATTATGCGCCATGCTAATGAATCCAGTGCGCGTATGGTAACACCGATGATGCGTTTACAGGATCCGGCGCAAACCAAAGTGCTTATCGTAACCCTGCCGGAAACAACGCCGGTATTGGAAGCCGCACGTTTGCAGGAAGACCTGCAACGAGCAGAGATCCAGCCTTATGCCTGGGTAGTTAATTCGAGCCTGGCCGCTACCGATACTCAGCATCCTTTATTGGCTGCGCGTGCCGCGACAGAGGCTACTGAAATAATGCGCGTGCAAACAGAACTCAGTGCTCGCTATGCCGTTGTGCCTATGTTGGCAGAAGACCCTGTCGGTACAGATAAATTGCGTGCACTGGTTGGTAAGGGTGGAGTAGATGGCACGTCTTCAGGGTTATAGATAAGATGTGTGAGCTGATTGCCATGTCCAGCCATTACCCGGCTCGGATGACGCGTGCGCTCTACCAGTTGGCGGCGCGCGCTCATGAACCATCTGTGAATCGGGATGGTTGGGGCATGGCATTCTGGCAAGATGAATATTTTGAAGTCCACCGCGACACCCACTCTGCCGATGACAGTGAAATGTTGCGTATTCTGGAACAGAATGGACCCGCCACCCGCTTGTGTCTGGGTATATACGTCATGCCACTCATGGTGGTATTGGACTGCACAATACCGGGCCCTATGTAAGAACATTAGGTCAGCATGAGTTGCTGTTTCTGCATAACGGCCACCTGGGTCAGATCATGGATGACGTTCACTTACAGGGGCCGTTTAAACCGGTTGGTGAAACTGATTCCGAATTTGCATTTTGCTGGCTGCTGGAACGAATTGTGACTGATCCTGATAAATGGTTTCTAATGGCGGTGGATGAGCAGCTAAAACAGGTAGCCGGGTTTGCACAGATAATTCGTGAATATGGCCCCGCGAACTTTCTGTTTGCTGATGGTGAAACCCTGTTTGTACATGCAGATCGGCGCTTGCAATTGGATACGGGTAAAGTTGAGCCACCCGCTATTTTTCGGTTGGACTGTCCTGATCGTTTAGCTCAGGGTCTTGAGCGGGACTGTCGATTGTCTGATTCCGGTTTGGAACAGGAAATGCTGTTGTTTGCCAGTCGGCCATTGAGTGAGGAGCCCTGGCAACCCATGGTTCGTGGCGAGTTACTCGCGGTTAAGCAGGGCCGGGTTCTGGCACAGCTGCAAATTTAGTTTACTGGATTTCAACAAACAGCTTTTTCCATGGCCCTAAGCCGGATAGCGTTAGATGAACGGCTGGAAAGTTCTCAGCAAATGCACTAACAGCATGTATGCGTATTCCTGCTTCATGCTCAAATTCCTGCCAGTCAGTGCCAGACTCAGGCTCTCCGGTTTTTACCATGGGTATCCAACTGGTGCCACCACAACAACCATGCTTGGGTGAAAGCCATAGGGTGAGGTGTTGGCAGTGTGTATGTTGTAGCCATTGTTCGGCTTGTGGACTTAAGGAAATATTCATACCAGGCCTGAGCACTTGTTTAACAGGGTGTTCAATTCTGGCTGCGAAAGGTGTTCAGGGTGATGTTGCAGAAAATAATCGATACGCTGCTGCAACAAGGTAAATGCCTTCTCGAAGGCCGCTTGTTGAACCTCTGCGCTGGCATTTATCTGAGATGGATCTTCCATGCCCCAATGGCTTCGTGTCGCTTTACCCAGATAGACCGGGCAGGGGGTGCTGGCGGCATCTGAACAGAGCGTGATCACCAGGTCGGGCGCGACTTGGAGACTGTCCCAGTCTTTGCTGAACAGGCCTTCAGTAGCAATATTGTGAGATTGAAGAGTTTGTACAGCCATAGGGTGAACGTTTTGTTCAGGGTGGCTGCCGGCACTGAATGCTTGATGGATGTTTGTACGATCATTCAGTATGGCTTCTGCCATGATGGAGCGGCAGCTATTCCCTGTGCACAGAAAAAGAATGTTCATGGGTTGCTCCAATATGTGCAAACCCATATATTATTGGCTTTTTGCCAGTTTTGTCAAAGTTGAGCCGTCCGCTTGTAAACTGGGACATTCAACTGTCATCTGGATACAATAAAATAAAACGTTATCTGAACATCAGTGAATAAGGTGAAGTAATGACCATTAAAGTCGGTATCAATGGGTTTGGCCGTATGGGGCGTTTGGCACTGCGTGCTGCCTGGAACTGGCCAGAATTTGAGTTTGTGCAGATTAATGATCCAGCCGCCGATGCCATCAGTCTGGCACATTTGTTAAATTTTGATTCGGTACATGGCCGTTGGGCGCATGAAGCGACGGCAGAACAGGGCGCGATGTTGATCGAAGGCAAGCGCATTGCTGTCAGTCAGAATAAAAGCATTGATGAAACCGACTGGTCGGGTTGTGATCTGGTGTTTGAATGCTCCGGCAAGATGAAAACCACCGCGCTGCTACAGGCCTACCTTGATCAAGGTGTTAAACGCGTTGTGGTGTCTGCACCGATCAAGGAATCGGGTGTGCTCAATGTGGTGATGGGGGTTAACGATCATCTGTATGACCCGGCACAGCATCCGATTGTGACCGCCGCTTCCTGTACTACCAATTGTCTGGCGCCGGTGGTTAAGGTTATTCATGAGTCGCTGGGTATCCGTCATGCCAGCATGACCACGATTCACGATCTGACCAATACCCAGACCATCCTGGATGCGCCCCACAAGGATCTGCGTCGTGCCCGGGCTTGCGGTATGAGCCTGATTCCAACAACGACCGGATCAGCGAAAGCCATTATCGAAATTTTTCCTGAACTGGCCGGGCGTATCAATGGTCATGCCGTTCGGGTGCCCTTAGCCAATGCCTCGCTGACCGACTGTGTGTTCGAAGTGGAAAAACCCACCACCGCAGAAGAAGTAAATGCTTACCTCAAAGCAGCGGCAGAGGGTGAGCTGAGCGGCATACTTGGTTATGAAGAGCGTCCTCTGGTGTCTGTGGATTATCGTGGTGATTCCCGCTCCAGCATCATTGATGCCTTATCTACCATGGTCATCAATGGTACTCAGGTGAAAATCTATGCCTGGTACGACAATGAGTGGGGTTACTCGGTGCGCATGGCCGAGCTGGGACGTAAAATCGGTCTGTTGGATCAGGCGGGTTAAGCATGTTAGCGCACTTGTCACCCGCGATACGCCAGTACCTCATTGTTACCGGTAATTACTGGGCCTTCACGCTGACCGATGGTGCGCTGCGCATGCTGGTGGTGCTCTACTTTAATCAGTTGGGCTACTCACCTTTACAGATCGCTATGCTGTTCGTGTTTTATGAAGTCTTCGGCGTAGTCACCAATCTGGTGGGTGGTTGGTTAGGCGCGCGTCTGGGGCTGAACCGCACCATGAATGTGGGGCTGGCACTGCAGGTTGTGGCACTGTTGATGCTCACCCTGCCCGCTGAGTACCTCACAGTAATCTGGGTGATGTTGGCGCAGGCCTTGTCGGGTATTGCCAAAGACCTGAACAAAATGAGCGCCAAAAGTGCCATCAAGCTGCTGGTACCTGAAGAGGCGCAGGGCACGCTGTTTAAGTGGGTGGCACTGTTAACCGGTTCGAAAAATGCACTGAAAGGGATAGGGTTTTTCCTCGGTGCGGTGTTGTTGAGTCTGCTCGGTTTTACCGGTGCCGTATTGGCCATGGCGCTGATGCTGGCGCTGGTATGGGTGATATCGGTGCGCCTGCTGCGCAATGATATGGGGCGGATGAAAAACAAGCCCAAGTTCCGTGAAGTATTTTCTAAAAGCCGGGCAATCAATGTGCTTGCGGCGGCGCGCATGTTTCTGTTTGCTTCCCGGGATGTCTGGTTTGTGATTGCACTGCCGGTGTTTTTGAAGGAAACCCTGGGCTGGGACTTCTGGCAAGTCGGCTTTTTTATGGCTTGCTGGGTGGTCGGCTATGGCATAGTGCAATCGCTGGCACCTTTGTTTACCGGTAAGCGCTCCGGACGCATCCCTGGCCGGGGTGCGGTAGTGGGCTGGGGAGCCGGGTTGGCGATTCTGCCGTTGTTGATTGCGCAGGGGATGGTGTTGCCGCTGGATACCACCTGGGTCATCGTGGTGGGGTTAATGGTGTTCGGCGCAGTGTTTGCGGTTAATTCATCGCTACACAGCTATCTGATCGTCAGTTATGCCCGCGGAGATGGCGTCTCCCTGGATGTCGGCTTTTACTACATGGCCAATGCGATGGGGCGGTTACTGGGAACCATCCTGTCCGGCTGGCTGTATATGGCCTATGGCCTGGTCACGTGTCTGGTGGTTTCTGCAGTGATGGTGTTGGCTGCGGTGTTAATCTCTTTAGCCTTGCCTGCTGGGCGACTGGCTGCTAATTGATGCACAGAGTTCAGATTCGCAATTTTTTGCATACTCCAGCGACTCCAGCTGCAGAGTGAAATGGTGTAGCTCAAATTGATGCTTAAGAAGTTCGCCCGCTTGATACAAAATGTGATTATGATCTTGATCTGATGTGACGACAAGGTGAGCGGTTAACGCGTTTTCACTTGTGGAGATCGCCCAGATGTGTAAATCATGAACTGAACATACCCCTGAAACTGTGTTTAAACTTGATTCGACTGAATTCAAATCAATATTGTCAGGTACACCATCAAATAACAAATGCAGTGACCGGCGGAACAAGGACCAAGTACTGATTACAATGATTAAGGCGATTAATAAGCTGACAACCGGATCTAGCCAACTCCAGCCTTTCCATAAGTAGAGTATCCCTGCAACCACAACGCCTGCTGATACCAATGCATCGGCAGCCATATGCAAAAATGCACCCCTGATATTGAGATCATTCTGACTGCCACGCATAAATAACCAGGCTGTTAGTGTATTAATGACCATACCTATAGCCGCAACAATAATAACGGTCATACCATCAACGCCAGTTGGTGTTGTGATTCGTCCTAGTGCTTCCCAGGAAAGAGCGCCCATTGCCACCAACAAAATGACAGCATTAATAAAACTGGCAATGATGGATCCTTTACGCCATCCGTAGCTGTGTTTTGAATTTGCCTTCAGGTTTGCGGCGCCAAAAGCAGCCCACGCCAATAATAAGCCGGCTACGTCACTTAGGTTGTGGCCAGCATCCGCCAAAAGTGCAAGAGACCCTGTTTGCCAACCATAATAGGCTTCTACCAGCACGAACCCCAGGTTGAGTAGTACGCCAATAGCAAATGCTCTGCCAAAGCTGGCGGGTGCATGGGAGTGTGATTGCACAGCGCTATCATGATGATGAGACAAGTAGTAATACTCTTTGAGTAATTTGGAAATATCAAATTATGTAATGTCAAAATTCAGCTAATAATTGTATCACTCACTCACTCACTGGGACCGCCTTCAATAAACTTTGGCCTGTTTGCTGAAGGTCTAGTATTTCCAGTCCACTTCCCTTAGCTCTCAGAATCCACTCCCATTGAAGGCTATCCCCGGAAGGTAGGAGGAGCGTACCGACTCTAAACTCACTACCGGCCTGTATCTCTTCCACTCGAACGACTTCCAGGGCTGTAACACCCCCTGCAAGAAGTTTATCCTGGAGATGGTTTTTCATGGTTTGCTGCCAATCGCTTCTGGTATCTTGCTCGGCAGCAAACCAGTCATCGCCATAAACACGAATAGCAGCAGCTCGCCAGTTGAATGCATTTATAAGGGTTGTTAACAATAGTTCGGGGTCACTTTCGGCATTACCGGATATGTCTTGAATAAATTGTGAAGCCTGTTGCTGACTCACCTGGAGCTTACCGCCAGAAAAAAAGCCATCAAACGGGTCGGCAAAAACGAGGCTGGAAGCCAAGAGTAACGCAACACAAAACCAGCTCTTTATCAGCATTAACCTTAACATGTAACACCTATGATATTTGAATATCAATATATACTAATCTTATGGATATGACTTTGGCAACCAGGCCTGTTGTTTTCATTTCTTGGGATCACAGCGAAATACGTTTTGATTATCGTGATAAAAGTCACACTGACCTATCAGCACGGTCCTGAGCTTGGCACGTGCTCGGTGAATCCTGACTTTGGCTGTTGTTACTGAGCAGTTACACACCTCGGCTATTTGTCGGGTTGTAAAGTCTTCCAGATCACGGAGAATGAGAGCTACACGGTAGGGTTCGGGCAAGGTGTCGATAAAATTACGGATGCATTCATTCATCTCACTTTCGACCAAGCGTTCATCAATGTCGCTCTCAGTATCCAGGGGCTCCTCTAGCTCATTCAGTGTGATCATATTTTTTGTCTGATCTGGGTGGCGAAGGTAATCTGCCACGATATGGCGGGCAATAGAAAATGCCCAGGTTTTGACGGTTGATCGTCCAGCAAAAGATGATAAACCCCTGTTAATACGTATCAGGGTTTCTTGTAATAGATCTTCAGCCACTGTCTGATTACCGATACTTTGCTCGATAAAGTGCTGGATAGATAACCTTAACCCATGGTCGATGTCATCGAACATGGGTTGTTTATACTCGCTGCTCACTTCTTGCTTCTTGATAGGCGGCTCCGTGATAAAATGCCTGATATGAAAGCATTCAATATATGTTTAACAACATTCAGCTTTTGTTTCAGTAGTAGCTATCTCTGTGGGTAGTAGATTTTTGGCAGTTTCCAGAACTTTTTTGGCTGGTACCTGGCGAACCTTATCGGCGAGGAGAATTACATCGTGAATCTCCTGATCTGTAAGGCCCGCTTTGCGTGCTTGAGGAATATGGTATTCGATGCAGGGTACACAGTTACTACCCAGCGCAGCACCAAGGGCAACAAGTTCAGTTTCTCTAGAGTTTAAATGGCTCATAATACTTTCCTTAAATTATTAATCAAAGCAGGTAATAATCTGTACTCATCTACTTAGACGTATTTTTTAACGAAAAGGTTACACTCAAATGCTGTAAGCAGGTAACAACCTGATACACCTACTATTTACTGGAGCAATTGAAAGTGATGCATGATTTAGTGAATGTCGATCACAAACTACTACACAAGCCAGACAACGAAAAGGTATTTCAAAACACACCCAGTGAGCACAAACCACGTATTTTGTTACTGTATGGATCCTTGCGTCAGCGCTCATTCAGTCGCTTAGTGACAGAAGAGGCGGCTCGATTACTGCAGGCTATGGGTGCTGAAACACGCATCTTTGATCCAGCAGGTTTGCCTTTACCCGATAGCGAAGAAGCCACTCATCCCAAAGTGGCTGAGCTGCGTGATTTGGTGCAGTGGTGTGAAGGGATGGTTTGGTGTTCACCCGAACGTCATGGTTCAATGACAGGCATCATGAAAGCACAAATCGACTGGATACCCCTGTCATTGGGTGCTGTCAGACCGACTCAAGGGAAAACCTTAGCGGTTATGCAGGTGTGTGGTGGCTCACAATCTTTTAATACAGTGAATCAACTGCGTGTGTTGGGCCGTTGGATGCGAATGCTCACCATCCCGAATCAGTCATCTCTAGCGAAGGCATTCCTGGAATTCGATGACAAGGATCGCATGAAACCTTCCGCCTATTACGATCGAATCGTTGATGTGATGGAAGAGTTAGTTAAGTTCACGCTGCTGGTGCGTGATCGAACCGATTATTTTGTCGATCGATACTCTGAACGCAAAGAGTCGGCAGACGCCTTGTCGGCAAGAGTGAATCAGAAATCTATCTAGGAGGCTGTCCGAGAACAGACTGACCTACTGCGGAAAAGCCGTTTTGGTCACTTTTTGAGCTATTTTTCGTTAAATAGAACCACTATTCGCCTCAAAATAGCTCAAAAACTGCCTCAAAACGGTCTTTCCCTCGCTACGGTCGCTATTCTCGGACAGCCTCCTAGTTAAAACATATTTAACATAGTCTGACGTAAAAAAAACCTGAAATTTTATGCTGTGGTTGCCGAATTAAACAGATAACAGCAGAAACTCACGCTCCCAGGAGCTGATAACCTGCTTGAAATTCTCATGTTCCACGCGCTTCACAGCAATATAGCCCTTCACAAACTCGGGGCTCAGGTATTCACGGATCACTTTGGAGTGTTCCATACGTTCCAGAGCCGCCTCTAAGGTCAGGGGTAGACGCAGATTGCGGCGCTCGTAGGCACGTCCTTGAACCGGCGCTGACGGGTTGATTTTTTTCATCATACCCAGATAACCGCACAGCAGACTGCCAGCAATGGCCAGATAGACATTGGCATCAGCACCCGGCAAACGGTTTTCCACCCGACGGTTCTGTGAATCGGAATCAGGTACGCGCAGCCCACAGGTACGGTTCTCCAGTCCCCACTCTACGTTAACTGGCGCCGAGGTATCCGGCAGAAAACGGCGGAAGGAGTTCACATTGGGTGCCAACAGCGGCAGAATTTCCGGAATATACTTCTGTAATCCGCCGATGTGGTGTAAAAACAACTCGCTCATTTTGCCCTGTGCATCAGAGAAGATCGACTCACCTGTGTTCAGATCCACCACGCTCTGATGCAGGTGCATCGCGCTGCCCGGTTCATTACTGACCGGTTTGGCCATAAAGGTTGCTGCCACATCATGTTTCAGCGCGGCTTCACGCATAGTACGCTTAAATACAAACACCTGATCAGCCAGTGACAAAGGATCACCATGACGGAAATTGATCTCCATCTGTGCCGTACCTTCCTCATGAATCAGGGTATCTATATCCAGCCCCTGAAGCTCACACCAGTCATACATATCCTCAAACAAGGGATCGAACTCATTGGCGGCATCAATGGAGAAGGATTGACGTCCGGTTTCCTGACGCCCTGAACGTCCGATGGGCGGCTGCAAGGGCAGATCCGGGTCTTCGCAGCGCTTAGTGAGGTAGAATTCCATTTCCGGTGACACTATCGGCTTCCAGCCCTGATCCTGATATAGGCGCAATACTTTTTTTGAGCAAATTGCGCGGTGACAGGTTGATCGGCAAGCCATTGCGGTCATAACAGTCATGAATTACCTGCGCCGTAGGCTCCAAGGCCCAGGGGATCAGGAATATAGCATCCGGATCCGGGTGACAAATCATGTCAATATCGGCCGGATCCAGCAGATCGTAGTAAATATCATCTTCAACATAATCGCCTGTCACCGTTTGCAGCAGAATACTTTCAGGCAGGCGCATGCCTTTTTCAGCAATAAACTTGGATACCGGGGTAATTTTACCCCGCGCTATACCATTGATATCACTTACTACACATTCTATTTCGGTGATCTGATTCTCTTTCATCCAGTCTTCAAGTTGCTTCATAAAATCTCTGCCGTATTTTGTTTGCCAGTCCTGTTAGCCGTACGTTCAATATGCCTTTGACGACAGGCGTCTCCAAATGCCTTCAGAATAGCGCGGTAAAAAGGAAACTCTCCTACCCCCTCATCCGGTTGCCACTGCCACTCCGGATGCCACTGTACCGCTAAAGCAAAGCACCGGGCTTGTTTTACTGAGAACGCCTCAATCAGACCATCATCTGCCAGCGCTTCTACCTGCAAACCAGGCGCTAGTTTGTGAACACCCTGACCATGCAAGGAATTCACCAGTACTTCCGTCGCGCTGGGCCAGATACTGGCCAATACACCACCGGCCTGCAGGGTGATCCTGTGCGCCAAGGTATTATATTGTGCGTTGATTGAAGTGGTTTTGTCTTCGCGATGATCGCGATAGCCCTCAACCTCATGTACCTTCTGATACAGCGTGCCACCCAGCGCCACGTTCATCTCCTGGAATCCACGACAGATTCCCAGAATCGGCACACCGGCTTTTACCGCCGCCCGAATCAGTGGCAGGGTAGTCGCATCACGCTGAGGATCGTGCTCCGATCCTGGATCGCTGGGCTCGCCATCATAGTGATGCGGTTCAATATTGGAAGGGGAGCCAGTGAGCAACAATCCATCCAGTTGCTCCAGCAGTTGTTCCAGCGGTATCTGCTCACCCAAAGCCGGAATGACCAGGGGTATACCACCGGCACCTTCAGAGACAGCACGCACATATTTTTCGCCAACAATAAAAAAAAGGGTGTTTTTCAGGTAGGCGCTGACTGCATGCATTAACTCCGATCAGTGGTAGAGGCGATAAGGAAACGGGTAGATCGGATGACATAAAATTCCTGATTAAATAATTAATAGCGAAAAGCCTGGTGACATCTGAGTTAAACTTGTAGCGCGACTGCGTACGCTTATCAAGGGGCTCAGGGCTGTTTAGGCGAATATTTTTTCACTTGGCATTATGTTGTATACCTGCCGTTAGTAACGCTTGTAGCAACTAACTCAATTGTTGACAGCCTTTGATTATTAGAATTAACTCACGGTTGATTATTCTGCTGACAAACTAAGTCATCGCACAACTACCAACGGATATAAAGGTTTCCCTTATGGGTTCGGGTTCAGAACAAGCCACTATTTTTCTGCAGGAACATCCGGAGCTGCAGTTTGTTGATCTTCTAATTGCTGACATGAACGGCATTGTCCGTGGCAAACGGGTTGACCCTGGCGCACTGCTCAAGGTTTTTGACAAGGGTGTGGCACTACCCGCATCGATTTTCGCGCTAAATATTCAGGGCACCACTGTCGAAGAAACCGGGCTGGGCCTGGATATAGGTGAAGCAGACCGCATCTGCCTGCCGATTCCCGACACGCTGAACATGGAACCCTGGCAAAAGCGCCCAACCGCGCAACTGCTCATGACCATGTATGAGCTGGACCGTGAAACACCCTTCTTTGCCGACCCCCGCGTGGTGCTGCAAAATGTTGTGGAGCGCTTCAAAGAACTGGAGTTAACACCCGTTACCGCGTTTGAACTGGAGTTTTACCTGATTGATCAGGAAAATATCTCCGGTCGTCCTCAGCCACCCAAATCACCCATTTCCGGCAAGCGACCGGCCAGCGTTCAAGTCTATTCAATTGATGACCTGGACGAGTATGCCGAATTTCTGGCTGACGTACTGGATGCCGCCCATGAGCAGGACATTCCAGCCGATGCACTGGTGGCTGAATCAGCACCCGGACAGTTTGAAGTCAACCTGCACCACGTCGATGACCCGATCAAAGCCTGTGATTACGCTACACTACTCAAACGTCTGATCAAAAATATGGCCTATGACCATGAAATGGACACCACCTTCATGGCCAAGCCCTACCATGACCAATCGGGTAGCGGTATGCACCTGCATGTCAGCCTGATAGACAAGGACGGCCACAATATTTTTGCCGGAAACCCGGAAGAGCCCAATGATATGTTGCGCTGGGCGGTCGGTGGATTGCTGGCCACCATGAACGACGCCATGGCCTTGCTCTGCCCGAATATCAATTCCTACCGACGTTTTAGCCCGGAATACTATGTACCCAGCGCACCCACCTGGGGGGTGGATAACCGCACCACCGCATTGCGTCTACCCGGTGGTGATCCGGAGGCTCTGCGAATCGAACACCGCATAGCGGGTGCTGATGCCAATCCTTACCTGTTGATGGCCGCCGTGTTAACGGGTATTCACTTCGGCATTACCCACAAGATTGAGCCCGCCGAAATCACCATCGGCAATGCGCATGAACAGCATGATTCCTCATTGATCAACAACCTGCGCGACGCCCTGAGGGAGCTGGAAGACTCCCCGGTAATGCAGGAGTATCTTGGGTATAAGTTCCTGAAAATCTTTGTCGCCTGTAAAGAGCACGAATTGACTGAGTTTGAGCATACCATCTCGGATCTGGAATACCTCTGGTATCTACATACGGTCTGACCACACCAGCAGGGCATTATCGGCATGATTACAGCAACTGAACACACCAATTCCTGGTACGCGGCAACCCGTAACAGCCAACGCACCTGGCCTGCGTTGCAGACAGCTCTGGATGTGGATATTTGTGTCGTCGGGGCTGGATTTACCGGTATTAATACTGCCCTGGAGTTAGCGCAGCGCGGCTTTAGTGTGGTACTTCTGGAAGCCCACCGGATCGGCTGGGGTGCCTCTGGCCGCAATGGCGGTGAATTGATTCGTGGCGTAGGCCACGAGCTGGATCAGTTCCGCAACACCCTCGGTGACGAAGGCGTGCTGGCACTCAAACAGATGGGTACCGAAGCGCTGGAGCTGGTCAAGCAGCGCATCCAGACCCACCAGATCGACTGTGATCTGGTACTGGGCTATGCCGACCTGGGCACAAACCTAAAGCACCGCAAACAGCTGGATGAAGAGCTGGAAGAACTACAAGCAATTAATTATCCGCACCCACTGCACTTGCTGGAACCGGCTGAACTGAAACAGCAGGTGGTTGATTCGGATTTCTATACTGGCGCCCTAGTCGACGAAGGCAGCGGCCATTTGCATCCGCTCAACCTGTTACTGGGTGAAGTCAGTGTAGCAGAACAGCTAGGCGTGCAGGTGTTCGAGCAATCGCCAGTCATCCGACTAGAGAAGGGTGACAGGCCAGTGGTGCATACCGCACAGGGCCAGGTACGCTGCAACCGAGTGGTGCTGGGCTGTAACGGCTATCTAAGCCCCGATCTGGAGCCCTGGCTAGGCGGTAAAATTCTGCCTGCCGGCAGCTACGTCATCGCCACTGAACCGCTGCCAGCTGAGCTCTGTGAACAACTCATGCCAGGCCGCAAGGCGGTGGCTGATATGCGTAGCACTCTCGACTATTACCGTATCAGCCAGGACAACCGTCTGATTTTTGGTGGTCTGTGCACCTACAGCGGCAAAGACCCCAGGGACATTGCCGCTGCACTGCAACCCAATATCGCCAAGGTCTTCCCACAACTGGGGCCAGTTAAAGTGGATTACCAATGGGGTGGCATGCTGGGCATTGGCGCCAACCGACTGCCGCAGATAGGCCAGTTACCGGACTGTCCGGCGATTTACTTCGCTCAGGCCTATGCTGGACATGGTGTCAACGCCACCCACTTAGCGGCCCGCATACTGGCCGAAACCATCAGTGGTGAAACCGACGAGCGTTACCGCTTGTTTGCTCAGGTTAACCACCTGACATTCCCGGGTGGACGCTACCTGCGCACCCCTCTGCTAGCGACGGGCATGCTGTGGCACCGTCTCAAGGAGCTGTTCTAAAAAAACAGGAGCCTATGTGAGCAATCAAACACCACGCTTTTTACAGATTAAACAGTTCCTGCTGGACGCTATCCATGCGGGCCAGTTTGCTGTGCACCATAAGATACCGCCAGAGGAGCAACTGGCGCGGGATTTTGGCGTCAGCCGCATGACCGCCAACAAGGCAATTCGCGACCTGGTTCAGGAGGGCTACCTGGTCCGTCAGGCGGGTCTTGGCACCTTTGTCACCGACCGAAAGTCGGAATCACCGCTGGCAGAAGTCAACAATATTGCTGAAGAGGTCCGCTTGCGTGGTCATCAATACAGTAATTCCGTACTGGTTTGTGAAGAAGTCAGCGCAAACGATGAGATCGCCCTGCGTCTGGGTGTACGTGTCGGTAGCCGGGTGTACCACAGCATTATCGTACACCGGGAAAATAACATACCTATCCAGTTAGAAAACCGTTACGTAAACCCCCGCTGGGTACCGGATTACCTGACCTCCGACTTTTCCCGACAAACACCGAATGAAATATTGGTGTCTACCTGTCCGATTACCGATCTTGAACATGTGGTTGAAGCTATCCTCCCGGATGCCCGGTCAGCTGAATGGCTGGATACATCGGAACAACAACCTTGCTTAAGCATGGTCCGGCGTACCTGGTCGGGTGATCATCTGATCAGCTATGCCCGGCTACTGCATCCTGGTGACCGCTACAAGCTGCGTTCTTCAAGCGGAAACCCTTCTACTCGCCAGTAATTTTTCACCCTCCCGTATTTGTATATACATTAATAATTTAGCTATTTCCTGGCATTTATTACCACCCAACAAGCATAAAAAGCCTAACCCGAATACTTGACAGATCTGCTCAGATGAGCAATTGTATATACAAATATAACAACAACTGGAGTCTGACATGTGCAGTCAAACCGTCAAGCGCTACCTATGGCAAGACATCATTCTGTTTGATGGCCTGAAAACCCATGTCGAAGCAATGGCCGTTCTGGTTGAAGGCACAAGTATCCAACAGATCTATCCCATGTCACAACTGCCCGCAGGTCTGGGAGATAGTGTCGATAAAGTCTTTCAAGGTGGTGTAATAACGCCGGGACTGATTGATTGTCACACCCATCTGGTCTTTGCGGGTTCACGCGCAGATGAATTTGAACAACGCCTTGAAGGTACCAGCTACGCCGAGATTGCCCGACGTGGTGGCGGCATTCTGAGCACGGTCAGTGCAACGCGGGCCGCCGCAGAGCAGGCTTTAATCGATGCCACGCTGCCGCGCATTCAAGCCTTGATCGATGACGGTGTCACCACGATTGAGATCAAATCGGGCTATGGCCTGAATCTGGAAGACGAATTAAAAATGCTGCGTGTCGCACGCCGCCTGGGAGAGATGTTACCGATTCATGTTGTTACCACCTTGCTGGCTGCACATGCCCTGCCGCCAGAGTATCAACAGGATGCCGATGGTTACATCGACCTGATCTGCGATGAGATTATTCCCAGGGCCGCCGCTGAAAAGCTGGCCGATGCTGTTGACGTCTTTTGTGAAGGCATAGGCTTCAGTCCCGCTCAATGTGAACGTGTCTTTCAAGCAGCGCAACACTACCAGTTACCCGTTAAAGCCCACGCTGAGCAGCTATCGAACCTGGGGGCCGCTGCTTTGACTGCGCGCTATCAGGGCTTGTCGGCTGATCATATTGAATGCCTGGATGAACCTGGCGTCGCGGCGATGGCCAGGTCCGGCACAGTAGCAACGCTGCTACCCGGTGCTTTTTACACCTTGAGAGACACCCAGGTGCCGCCCATTGACCTGCTGCGTCAGTACCAGATTCCTATGGCCGTTGCGACCGATGGCAACCCAGGCTCATCGCCTATTTTTCAGCTCAGCCTGATGCTGAATATGGCCTGTACACTGTTCCGACTGACACCCACCGAAGCCTTGCAGGGCGTAACCCACCATGCGGCCCTCGCACTGGGGCTTTCGCAGACAGCCGGTTTCCTGTCCCCAGGCCGGGCTGCTGACTTCTGTGTCTGGAACGTCAACCACCCGGCAGAGCTGGCCTATGCCATTCAACCCGGCCGCCTGAAACAGCGCATTTTCAATGGGGAGATTACAGCATGACACTCAGAACAGCAGACACACTCATGGCTTGCTGGGCAGGCCGTCATGACCCTGAACCCAACAGCCTGCGCTGGCACCAGAAAATTCAATCTGTTCAGCCAGACAGCCCGCCTGGCATAGCCTTGCTGGGCTTCCCCTGTGATGCTGGCGTACAGCGAAATCAGGCCGCCGCGGCGCCGCACTTGGCCCACAGGCACTTCGCCAGCAGCTAGGCAATCTGCCTTGGCTACAAACAGCTCCCTTGTATGAATGTGGTGACATCGTCTGTGAACAGGATGACTTAGAGCAAGCCCAGGCTGAGCTTGCGGATCATGTAGCCTTGCGGCTGAACCAGGGACACCTGCCCATCCTGCTTGGTGGGGGACATGAAATCGCTTTTGCCAGTTGGTCTGGCTTAGCCAAGCACCTGGGAGCCGCAGCAGACAAACCGCGGATCGGCATCATTAATTTCGATGCCCACTTTGACTTGCGTGATCCGCACTGTCAGCCAACTTCATCAGGAACACCCTTTGCCCAAATAGCTGAAGTATGTGCTCACAATCTCTGGATGTTCCACTACGCTTGCCTGGGCGTCAGTCGCATGAGCAACACTCCAGCCCTGTTTGCACGTGCAGAAGCGCTCGACGTATGTTTCGAAGAGGATCGGCAGATGACGCTGCTACAGCTCCCGGAACTGCACCAGCGTCTCAAAGATTTTATCAACCAGTGTGATCATCTCTATCTGACTATCGATCTGGATGTGTTTCCAGCGGCTCAGGCGCCAGGTGTAAGCGCCCCTGCTGCACGAGGTGTCAGCCTGGAAGTTATAGAACCGCTGATTATACAGATACGCGACAGCGGCAAGCTGCGGCTCATGGACCTGGCCGAACTGAACCCTGAACTGGATATTGATGCACATACTGCACGTTTGGGTGCTCGTCTGATTCATCAGATGACCCAAAGTCCTACAGCCAATCAATCATTACCAACTCAACAATAACAATGAGGAGAATTGTATGAATGCCCCACCGGCCCATACACAAGACCTGCGTCACGATGCTACACGCATCATCCATGCCCCCACCGGCAGTACACTGAGCTGCAAAAACTGGTTGACCGAAGCGGCCCTGCGCATGCTGATGAACAACCTGGATCCTGACGTAGCCGAACGCCCTGAAGACCTGGTGGTGTATGGCGGCATAGGGCGTGCTGCACGCGATTGGCCCTGCTTCGACAAAATTGTTGAGGTACTCAAGCGTCTGGAAATGGATGAAACGCTGCTGATACAGTCTGGCAAGCCGGTTGGGGTGTTCAAAACCCATGCAGATGCACCGCGCGTCTTGATTGCTAACTCAAACCTGGTTCCTCACTGGGCCAACTGGGAGCATTTCAATGAGCTGGATCGCAAAGGGTTGATGATGTATGGGCAGATGACGGCTGGCTCCTGGATCTACATAGGCTCTCAGGGGATCGTACAGGGCACCTACGAAACCTTTGTGGAAGCAGGGCGCCAACACTATGATGGCAAGCTGAAAGGCCGCTGGATTCTAACCGCCGGATTAGGCGGCATGGGCGGCGCTCAGCCACTGGCCGCGACACTGGCAGGTGCCTGCTCACTCAATATCGAATGTCAGCAAAGTAGTATCGATTTTCGCCTGCGCACCCGCTATCTGGATGAGCAGGCCAAAGACCTTGATGACGCACTGGAACGCATCAAACACTACACAGCAGCCGGTCAGGCTGTCTCTATCGGGCTGTGCGGCAATGCAGCCGATATACTGCCGGAGTTGATACGCCGGGGTGTGCGCCCCGATATGGTCACAGATCAGACCAGTGCCCACGACCCCTTGCACGGCTACCTGCCTTCCGGCTGGAGCTGGGATGAATATGTTGCACGTGGCAAAACCGAAGCGAATGTTGTGATCAAAGCCGCCAAGCAATCGATGGCCGTTCATGTTCAGGCCATGCTGGCCTTCCAGCAGCAAGGCATACCCACCTTCGACTATGGCAACAATATTCGCCAAATGGCCAAGGAGGAGGGTGTAAACAATGCATTTGATTTCCCCGGCTTCGTACCCGCTTATATACGTCCGCTATTTTGCCAGGGCATAGGCCCGTTCCGTTGGGCGGCGCTTTCCGGTGACCCGGAAGACATCTACAAGACCGACGCCAAGGTCAAAGAACTGATTCCGGATAACCCACAGCTGCACAACTGGCTGGACATGGCGCGTGAGCGCATCAGCTTCCAGGGTCTTCCTGCACGTATCTGCTGGGTGGGTTTGAAAGACCGGGTGCGCCTGGGACAGGCCTTCAATGAGATGGTACGCAAAGGGGAACTTAAAGCCCCCGTAGTGATTGGCCGGGATCATCTCGATTCAGGTTCAGTCGCCAGCCCTAACCGTGAAACGGAAAGCATGCTGGATGGCTCCGATGCAGTTTCCGATTGGCCGCTACTGAACGCACTGTTGAACACCGCCGGTGGCGCTACCTGGGTGTCCCTGCACCATGGCGGTGGTGTAGGCATGGGCTTCTCGCAGCACGCAGGTGTGGTAATAGTCGCTGATGGAACCGATGCCGCGCATGCGCGCCTGGGCCGCGTCCTGCGCAACGACCCAGGCACAGGGGTGATGCGTCATGCTGATGCGGGCTATGCTATTGCCAAAGACTGCGCTCAGGACAACGGCCTGGATCTTCCGATGATCACGACGCAGGGAGATGTAAAATGAATACACTAGGCATTCAACCTGGACAGATGACACTGGCGCAACTGCGACAGGTCTACACCCAGCCAATCAAGATTGAGCTACCGGCCAGTGCCAATTCAGCCATTGAAGCATCGGTTGCCTGCGTTAACCGGGTGGTTGCTGAAGATCGCACGGTATACGGCATCAATACGGGCTTTGGCCTGCTGGCACAAACGCGTATCAAACATGAAGATCTGGAGAGCCTGCAGCGTTCACTGGTACTGTCACATGCAACCGGACTCGGTAATGCCATCTCTGATGAGCTGGTACGGCTAATCATGGTACTCAAGGTTAACAGCCTGGCACGGGGCTTTTCCGGCATTCGTCGTAGCGTATTAGACGCGCTGATCAGGCTGATCAATCTGGAAATTTACCCCTGCATTCCTTTACGTGGCTCTGTCGGGGCCTCCGGCGACCTGGCACCCCTGGCGCACATGAGCGCCGTGCTACTGGGAGAGGGGCGTGCACGTTACCGTGGTGAATGGATCAGTGCAATGCAAGCCCTTGAAGTAGCGGGGCTGCAACCCTTGTCCCTGGCACCCAAAGAAGGACTGGCGCTGCTCAACGGCACGCAGGTGTCAACGGCCTATGCCTTGCGCGGCCTGTTTGAAGCTGAAGATCTCTATGCTGCAGCCACCGTGTGTGGCTCACTCACGGTTGAGGCCACCCTGAGCTCACGCAGCCCTTTTGATGCACGCATCCACGCCATACGTGGACAGCAGGGCCAGATCGATGCCGCTGCCGCCTATCGACATCTGTTACAGGAACGCAGCGCAATCAGTGACTCTCACAGCCATTGCGACAAGGTGCAAGACCCTTATTCATTGCGTTGTCAGCCGCAGGTCATGGGCGCCTGCCTGACTCAGATACGCCAGGCTGCCGAGGTGCTGCTGGTTGAAGCCAATGCCGTGTCCGATAATCCGCTGGTGTTCGCCGAGTCCGGCGACATTATTTCCGGTGGCAATTTCCATGCTGAGCCTGTGGCCATGGCTGCCGACAATCTGGCGCTGGCGATTGCAGAAATCGGTTCACTGACTGAACGACGTATTTCCTTGATGATGGATAAGCACATGTCTCAGTTACCGCCATTTCTGGTTGAAAACGGCGGGGTCAATTCCGGCTTTATGATTGCGCAAGTCACGGCGGCTGCCCTGGCCAGCGATAATAAGGCGCTGTCTCATCCACACAGTGTCGATAGCCTGCCGACGTCCGCCAACCAGGAAGACCATGTGTCCATGGCACCGAATGCCGGCAAACGCCTGTGGGAAATGGCTGAGAATACCCGCGGTGTACTGGCAATCGAGTGGCTGGCAGCCTGCCAGGGCCTGGAATTCCGCAAAGGACTCAAAACCACCGCATCACTGGAACAGGCACGTGTCTGGTTACGTGAACAAGTCAGCTACTATGATAAGGATCGCTTTTTTGCGCCCGATATCCAGGCAGCCATCGACTTGCTGCTCACCCAGCGTTTAAGCAGTCTGGTACCGCCATCTCTGCTACCCAGCCTGTAAGCACAAACCTATACAAATCCCCCTGCCCGGTTTTGGGCAGGGGGATTTTATTTCAGTTTGTTTCAGGAAGACTTACAGAAAATAACCTTTGGGTACCCGGTTACCCTGCAACAAAATCCCATCCGCTAACAGCCGCGCACGTTGCTCGGCGGCGCCAGCATGATCGGCAAGCTGGCCATCGCTTCGAATCACTCGATGCCAGGGCAGAGTCGTGCCTTGCGGCAAGTTAGCCATAGCCCGCGCCACCATGCGTGCATTAACGCCGTCGAGTTGCTGCGCCAGCCCGCCATAACTGATCACCCGATCCGGTGGCAAGGCATCTAACAGGGTATAGAGTTGTGTTTTCCAGTCGCTCTCCACGCACTCACCTTAAACTATAAGTAAGCACTTACACTCAGTAAAGCTCAATCCAGGTTGCCTTCAACTCGGTGTACTTGTCGAAAGCATGCAGGGATTTATCACGGCCATTGCCAGACTGTTTGAAGCCACCAAAGGGGGCCGTCATATCACCACCATCATAATGGTTGATCCACACACTACCGGCACGCAGTGCTTTAGCGGTTTTGTGTGCTTTGTTAATATCGGCAGTCCAAACCGCAGCGGCCAGTCCATAGATAGAATCATTGGCAATCGCAATTGCCTCGTCTGCCGTTTCAAAGGGAATCACCGATAGCACCGGTCCAAAGATCTCTTCAGCCGCAATTTTCATCTGATTGGTTACATTATCAAACAGCGTAGGCTGCACGAAGAAACCACCACTATCCTGCAGCACCTGGCTTCCACCCTCTGCCAGGGTCGCACCTTCCTGTACACCTGCTTCGATATAACCGATAACCCGTTCCAGTTGCTGCTGATCGACTATGGCGCCACAGGTGGTTTGTGGATCCAGTGGATGACCCGGCTGCCAGGCTTTCAATGCCTTGGCCACGCGTAAGACAAAATCGTCTTTAATGCTGGCTTCCACCAACAAACGACTACCCGCGGTACAGACTTCTCCCTGATTGAAGGCAATGGCCGATGCCGCTTCAGTGGCGGCACGATCCAGATCCGGGGCATCGGCAAAGACGATATTCGGGCTCTTGCCACCCGCTTCCAGCCACACGCGCTTCATATTCGACTCACCCGCATAGATCAGTAACTGCTTGGCCACACCGGTGGAGCCGGTAAACACCAGACAGTCAACATCCTGATGCAGCGCCAAGGCCTTGCCCACGGTATGTCCGTAACCGGGCAACACATTGAATACGCCATCGGGGATACCAGCTTGCTGTGCCAGCGCCGCCAGACGGATAGCGCTCAATGGCGATTTTTCCGAAGCTTAAGGATAACCGAGTTACCCGTCGCCAGCGCAGGTGCCAGCTTCCAGGCCGCCATAATCAGCGGAAAATTCCAGGGTACGATAGCCGCCACCACACCGATGGGTTCACGGGTGACCATGCCTATCTGATTCGCCGGTGTCGGTGCCAGCTCGTCGTATACCTTGTCGATCGCCTCGGCTGTCCAACTGATGGCACGCGCTGTCGCCGGTACATCACCTTTAAAGGCATGGCTGATCGGTTTGCCCATATCCAGGGTTTCCAGCAACGCCAGCTCTTCACGGTTTTCCAGTATCAGCTCGGCAAAACGTAGCAGCACCTTCTTGCGTTTCGCCGGAGCCAACTGGCTCCAGACACCGGATTCAAAGCTCTGCCGGGCTGCAAGCACCGCGATGTCGGCATCAGCCTGATCACAACTGGCAACCTCTGTCAGCGTTTTTCCATCCACCGGGCTGATGGATGCAAAGGTTTCACCGGAGACCGCCGGGCAATAATGACCGTTAATAAATGCCTGTCCATTAAATTCCAGAGTAGATGCCAGTGCTTGCCACTCCTGACGCGTTTTAGGTGTAGACATAAGTACCTCGTAAGCTGAAGATATGAAACAATCATAGCAGGTTAATTCAGCCAGTAACCTGCTTTCAAGATAGGTTTTTCTGGCATAGACTGACAGCTAATTTCCGACAGTGAGGTTGTGATGACAGCTTTTGATCCGGTTCCATCCTATTATGCCGCCTCGGCCAATCCCACACCGCCCAGACCCGCCCTGCAAGGCCAGGTCGAAGCGGATGTGTGTGTGATAGGTGCAGGCTATACCGGCCTTTCTACAGCGCTGTTTCTGGCTGAAGCTGGCTATAAAGTGGTCGTACTTGAAGCCGCCAGCGTCGGCTGGGGCGCTTCCGGGCGCAATGGCGGGCAGATCGTCAACAGCTATAGCCGTGACCTCGATGCAATCGAAAAGCAGGCCAGCCCAGGCAACCTCAAGCTATTGGCAGAAATGGCCTTTGAAGGTGCACAGATCATTCGCCAACGGGTTAAAGATTATGCTATTGACTGTGACCTGAAAGAGGGCGGTGTTATGGCCGCTATCACCAACCAACAACTGAAGCACCTGGAATCCCAGCAAAGGCTCTGGAAAAAGTACGGTTATGATCAACTGGAACTGATGGATGCCAAGGGCATTCGTGGTGTTGTAGACAGCGAACGCTATGTCGGCGGGGCACTGGATCATACCGGTGGGCATATCCATCCACTGAATCTGGCACTGGGGGAGGCCGCTGCCCTGGAATCACTCGGTGGAAAAATCTACGAATATTCTGCCGTCACCCAGATCAAACCCGGAGAGCCGGTAGAGCTGGTCACCGCACAGGGTTCTGTGAAGGCCCGCTTTGCTGTGGTGGCGGGTAATGCCTATCTTGGCGATCTGCTGCCACAACTGGCGTCGAAATCCATGCCTTGCGGCACTCAAGTAATTACCACCGAACCCCTGAGCGACGAGCAAGCCGCGCGCTTAATCCCGCAAGACTACTGTATTGAAGACTGCAACTACCTGCTGGACTACTACCGTTTGTCCGGTGACAAGCGCCTGATCTACGGTGGTGGTGTTATCTATGGTGCCAGAGACCCTGCCGATATAGAGCGGATTATTCGCCCGAAAATGCAACAAACCTTCCCGGAGCTGGCCAATATCAAGGTGGATTACGCCTGGACGGGTAACTTTCTACTCACCCTGTCACGCCTGCCGCAGATGGGCCGAATCGGCAGCAACATCTACTACTCACAAGGCTGCTCAGGTCACGGGGTCACCTTTACCCACGTTGCGGGCAAATCCCTGGCACTGGCGATACAGGGCCAGGCCGAACGCTTTGACGCCTTTGCCAGTCTGCCACACTATCCTTTCCCGGGTGGGCGTTTATTCCGCGTGCCTTTTACCGCCATGGGAGCGCTCTACTACAATTTGCGTGACCGGCTAGGCATTTAATTCGGGAATATATTTCAGGGGTTTAATTCAGGAGAGTGTTTTACTATGCGTACAGTCAGCGTTGCTGCCACCCAGATGTCCTGCGGTTGGGATGTTGAAGAGAATATAGCCAGTGCCGAAGCCCTGGTTCGCCAGGCCCATGCACAAGGGGCGCAGATCATTCTGCTACAGGAGCTCTTTGAACGCTGCTACTTCTGTCAGAAGCAAATTTATGACTACCTGACCTTCGCTACCAGCGTAGAAGACAACCCGGCCATTGCCCATTTCAGCCGCATTGCCGCCGAACTGCGGGTGGTTTTGCCGATCAGCTTTTATGAGCGCTGCAACAACGCCTATTACAACAGCATCGCCATTATCGATGCCGATGGCAGCCTGCTGGGTATCTACCGCAAAAGCCATATACCCGATGGACCGGGTTATTCAGAGAAATTCTATTTCACCCCCGGCGACACCGGTTTCAAGGTCTGGGATACCGCTTATGGCCGTATCGGTGTGGGTATCTGCTGGGATCAGTGGTATCCGGAGTGCGCGCGGGCCATGGCGCTGATGGGTGCTGAGCTGCTGTTTTATCCCACTGCTATCGGCAGCGAACCGCAAGACCCCAGCCTGGACTCTCGCGATCACTGGCAGACCGTGCAGTGTGGCCATGCCGGTGCCAATCTGGTACCGCTGATCGCCAGCAACCGCACCGGCATAGAAAGCGAAGGCGACTCATCCATTACTTTCTATGGCTCTTCATTTATTGCCGATGAAGCCGGCAAAAAAGTAGCCGAGCTGGATCGCGACAGCAGCGGTGTCCTGGTACACAGCTTTGACCTCGACGCCATAGCTCACAAACGGCATAGCTGGGGCATCTTCCGTGACCGCCGACCTGACCTGTTTTCGGTGCTATTAACCAAAGACGGAAAAACCCACTAATGAGTAGCCGGACCTTAAATACCACACCGCGCCAGGACGACTTCAGCATGCCAGCTGAATGGCACCCCCATGCCCAAACCTGGATGATCTGGCCGGAACGCCCAGACAACTGGCGCCTGGGCGCAAAACCGGCACAACAAGCCTTTGCTGCCGTTGCACGCGCCATCGCCGAATTCGAACCCGTCACGATTGGCGTGTCAGCCGCTCAGTATGAGAATGCCGCGGCGCAACTGGCTGAAGCCCCTGGTATACGGCTTATCGAGCTATCCACTAACGATTCATGGATGCGCGATACCGGCCCAACCTTTGTACGCAACCCGACAGGGGAGCTGCGCGGAATAGACTGGCAATTTAACGCCTGGGGCGGGCTGAACGGTGGCCTCTACTTCCCTTGGGACAAGGATGATCAGGTTGCCCGCAAAGTCCTGCAGGTTGAAGGTTTAAGCCGTTACCGCACTGACTTTGTCCTGGAAGGTGGTGCCATTCACGTGGATGGTGAAGGCACCCTGCTGACTACCGAGGCCTGCCTGCTGAACCCCAATCGTAACCCGCACCTCAGCCGTGCCGATATCGAAGCGCAACTGAGCGACTACCTGGGTATCGACAAGGTACTTTGGCTACCACGGGGCATCTTTGAGGATGAAACCGACGAGCATGTGGATAATATCGCCTGCTTTATCGCCCCTGGCGAAGTGCTGCTGGCCTGGACAGATGATACCCAGGACCCGCAATACGCCCATTCACAGGCAGCACTGGACTACCTCAGCCAGCAGACCGATGCCCAAGGGCGGCCACTCACAGTGCACAAGCTGCCCCTGCCTGGCCCACTCTATATGACCGCCGAAGAAGCGGAGGGCGTCGATCCGATAGATGCCACCCAACCCCGCCAGGCTGGCAATCGTCTGGCAGGCAGTTATATCAACTTTCTGTTCTGTAACGGCGGCATCGTCATGCCCGGTTTCAACGACCCGATGGATGCCGAAGCCCTGCGCATTATCCAGTCACTCTGTCCCAACCATCGCGTGGTGCAGGTTCCAGGACGGGAAATACTCCTCGGTGGCGGTAATATTCATTGTATTACTCAACAACAGCCCCGCTGAAGGGGCTTTTATGCAAAAAAACATAAGTATTTCAGTAAAGGTGTTGACGTAAGGGCTCAAATTTAATTTAATACGCGCCTCGGTTAGCCCGGATAGCTCAGTCGGTAGAGCAGAGGATTGAAAATCCTCGTGTCGGTGGTTCGATTCCGCCTCCGGGCACCATTTATTTGTGTGCCTGCTTTAATAAAATCATCCGCAACATTTCTGTAAAAAATTTCATCCCCAAACGCCTCTTTTTTTAAAGCCCTGCTTTAAAATTCTTGCATAGTTTCTGACCGGTTTTCCTGTGATTCTCTACTTCAGGCCTGCTCAAAGCCTCAAGTTTCAATACCGCTGCACCCCCTGTCGTAAACAGACAAAATTGCGCCGCTACAGCGATGCTAACCTCAACCTGTCCGTGCGACGCTCTCGTTTTTACACGATGTACCAACGCGCGAGGGTGTTTCATGGTTAAAATGCTGTCCGGAGTCTGGCCTCTGCTGCTCGGTATCGTGCTTATTATGCTGGGCAACGGCATGCACTTCACCCTGATCGGCCTGCGTGGCGGGATCGAGGGATTCTCGTCCGCTGAACTGGCTATTGTCACTTCAGGCTACTTTGTCGGCTTTTTGTCGGGTGCCCGCATCTCCCCGGTAATGATCCGCCGAGTGGGACATGTGCGCGTATTTGCCGCACTGGGCAGTTTTATGTCTGCAGGGTTGATCGCTTTGCCTCTGCTGACTGAACCCTGGGCCTGGACACTGCTACGGGTGCTAATAGGCTTCTGTATGTCAGGCATCTACGTCACCGCCGAAAGCTGGCTCAATGATGCCGCCACCAACGAAACACGCGGCAAGGTCCTCTCAGCCTACATGATTGCTCAGACGCTTGGCATCATCGGTGCACAGGGGCTGCTGACACTGGGCGATGCGGCGACATCAGTGCTCTTTATCGGCGCCTCAATCCTGGTATCCATCTCCTTTGCACCCATCCTGCTGACCGTGACCCATGTGCCTGCTGTCGAAGTCGCAAGACCAATGCGCTTACGTGATCTGTTTTCAGGCTCGCCCCTCGGCACCGTAGGAATTTTTCTGCTGGGCAGTGTTTACGCAACCCAGACAGGCATGGGCGCGGTCTTCGGTACACAGATTGGACTAACAACCGGTCAGATAGCACTGTTCGTTGCCATGCTGTTTGCCGGGGCACTGGTGCTGCAATACCCTATAGGCTGGCTGTCAGACCGAATGGATCGACGTAAACTGATCTTTATGGCAGCCACGCTTGGAGCCACATCCTGCATCCTGGGCTGGCTCTCCGATGGCGATTTCAGGCTGTTACTGGCATCGGCCTTTTTGGCTGGCGGTGTGACAACACCACTCTATGCCCTGTTTCTGGCTTACACTAACGATGCGCTTCCGGTCGAGCAGATGCCCGCCGCCTCAGGTGGACTGGTCTTCACCTTTGGCCTGGGCGCCATCACCGGCCCGCTGATCACCGGCTGGGCAATGCAGAAGCTGGGCCCTTTCGCATTCTGGCCGGTGCTGGGTGCAACCTTCGCCGCCATCGCCCTCTTTGCGCTTTATCGTATGACCCAGCGAGCCAGTGTACCTATGGAAGCAACCGAAAGTTATCTGGGCGTCATTCCCACCGCCTCACCCGTGGCAGTGGAGGCGGCGGGTGTCTGGGCTGTGGAACATGCAGAAGCTGAGCGAGAGGCTGAGGACTGAGGCTGAGGCTGAGGCTGGAGGCTGAGGCCGATGATGCACCTGATC